>JAAAPG010000178.1 GCA_009908405.1 Alphaproteobacteria bacterium
AAATTACGTCCTTATCGGGGTGTTCGCACTCTTGGGTTTCCTGGGTGTCATGGGGTTTTTCCTGGCCTTCGGCAAGGTCCAGTTCGATCGGCAGTATGCCTATTACAACGTGCGATTCGACAGTGTTTCGGGCCTGTCGCGCGCCGCGGATGTAACCTTTGCGGGCCTGCCGGTGGGGCGCGTGACCGATATTCGCCTCTCCCCCGATCAGGACGGCACGGTGTTGGTCTCGCTCGAGGTGGAGCGCGACACCCCGGTGCGCGCCGATACGATCGCCACGGTGGACAGTTCGGGCATAACCGGGGTGTCCTTCGTCGCGTTGTCCGCCGGAAGCCCTGCCGCACCCTTGATAAACGACCGCGAGGACGTGCCCGAACTGCAGGCCGGGCGGTCCACGATCCAGTCCCTGACCGAGGGCGCGCCACGCATTCTGGATGAAACCTTGCAGGTGCTGGAGCAGGTCAACGACCTGTTGGGCGAAACCAACCGCTCCAAGGTCGACAGTATCCTGACCAATCTGGAACAATCCTCGGGAGAGATCTCGCGCGCGCTGGACAGTTTCGCGGGCTTCACCGGCACGATCGAAGCGGCGACCCAGACGTTCGCGGAATTCGCGGATGATCTGGAACCGATCCTGCTTCAGGCCGAAGCCACGTTGGAAAGCTTGCAATTCGCGGTTGATGAAGGCGCGCTTGTGGCAACGAATGCCCGGATCGCGTTCGAGACAGGCACCCAGGCCCTGGAAACCGTGGATAGCTTCGTTGCGCGTGATTTGACGGAAATGGTGACGCAATTGCGCGCCGATGCCACGGCCTTGCGCACCGAACTGGAAACCGCCAGCCGCGAGGCGACATCCATGTTCGGCGACCTGTCGCGAACGGGCCAAGCCGCGACCGAACGGATGGAAGCGCTCGACCCTGCCTTGGCGCTGCTGGAACCCCTGTTGGTGCGCGCCGAAACCACGCTGCAATCGGTTGAAACCATGTCCGACAGCGTGGAAGCGTTGGTCAGCGGCGAGGGCACATTGCTGGTGTCCGAAGCCCGCGAGATGGTCGCGCGCGCCACGGTCGCCGCCGACAGCGTTGCCACCGTGGCCGAAACCGATCTGCCGGTCATCATGGCCGATATCCGCGCCGCGACGGAAGAAGTGCGCCAAGTGGTCGACACGGTTGGCAACGACCTGAGCGGCGTGTCCGGCAACATCAACGAGCTGAGCACATCCGGCTTGGCGGCGCTGGACCAGGTGACGGAAACCTTCGGCAATGCCAACACGACGCTGGCGGCGATCAACCGCGCGCTGGAAACCGGCGAGGGCGCGCTGGAGGCCGCGGAACGCACCTTCATCGGCGCGGACCGCGTGATCAACGAGGATGTCGCCGCCATTACCACCGATCTGCGCGACGTTCTGGACCGGTTGGGCGCGGCGGTCGATGCGGTCTCCGCCGATATCCCTGCCGTGACCGCCGACCTGCGCGCTACCGCCGAAAGTGCCGCGCGCACATTCGATGATCTGGGCGCGGTGGTGCGCGACAGCGCCGGGCCGATGCGCGATTTCACATCCGCCGGGCTGCCCAATATTACCCAACTGGCCCGCGAAGCGCGCGGGCTGATTTCCAATCTTGACGGGCTGACGCGCAAGCTGGACAGCGATCCGGCGCGCCTGTTGCTCAACAGCCAGACACCGGAGTTCAGAAGATGAAGATTATTCGTCAAGTCATTGTTTTTGCCGGACTCATTGCGCTTGGTGGCTGCGGCGCTGTCTCGGCTCTGAACAAGGCGGCAACACCGCTTGACGCCTACGAATTGCGCGCGCCGGGCGATCTGCCGCAAGCGGGACGCAGCCTGAACCGCGCGCTGAGCATAGAGCCGCCGACCACCTCTGGCGCGCTGGATACCGACCGGATCCTGGTCAAGCCCAACGCGGTGCAGTCGCTTTACCTGCCCGATGGGCGGTGGGCCTCGGACCTGCCGGCGATGTGGCAAACCATGGTCCTGCGCAGCTTCGAGGATACGGGCGCATTGTCCTATGTCGGACGCAAACCTTTGGGAACGCTCGGCGATTTCGCCCTAATCAGCGAGATCACAGATTTTCAGGCCGCGTTGGACGGCGACAGCGCCACGATCCGTTTGCGCCTGACCGCCCGCATGGTGCGCGAAAGCGATGCGCGGGTCATGGCGCGGCGCGTGTTCAGCGCCGCCGTGCCCGTCGATGGCACCGAAACGCTGGACCTGGTCAACGGTTTCAACGCGGCGTCGGACAAGGTTCTGGCCGACATGGTGCGCTGGGGGCTGGGCGTGATGGGTCTGCGGCTGCCAGGCGCGTAACCCCGAGTGCCAGGGCATTCCCGGCCACATGAAGAAGGGCGCGTAACGTGTTGAGATCGCTTTACGACTGGACCTTGTCCATGGCCAGTCACCGGCACGCGCTCTGGGTTCTGGGCTGCGTGGCCTTTGTCGAATCCTCGGTGTTTCCCATTCCGCCCGATGCGCTGATGATCCCGATGATCATCGCGCGACCGTCGCGGGCGTTCCTGATCGCGGCGATCGCGACGGTGGCGTCCGTTGCGGGCGGTTTGCTGGGTTACTGGATCGGCGCGGGCGCGTTCGAACTGGTCGGGCGCCCGGTTCTGGAATTTTACGGAAAGGACGCGTATTTCGCAGAATTTTCCGCGCGTTACGCGGAATGGGGCGCTTGGGCGGTGTTGATCGCGGGGGTCACGCCCTTTCCCTACAAGGTCATCACCATCCTGTCCGGGGCCACCGCGCTGTCACTGCCGGTGTTCATCGTGGCATCGATCATCGCGCGGGCGCTGAGGTTTTTCATCGTGGCCGCGTTGCTCTGGAAATTCGGCGCACCGATTCGTGATTTCATCGAGAAACGGCTGGGGCTTGTGTTCATCGCCTTCGTGGTGTTGCTGATGGCCGGGTTCTACGTGGTGAGGTTCCTGTGACGCGCTCCAGACGGGTGCAGATGATCGCGCTGGCCGGGTCCGCCGGGCTGTTGCTGGCTGCGCTGGCCTTCCAGTATGTCGGCGGCATGGCCCCTTGCGCGCTGTGCATCTGGCAACGCTGGCCGCATGTCGTGGCGCTGCTGGCCGGGGCCGGGCTGGTGCTGCCGGGGCCATGGGCGGTGCTGGGCGCGCTGGGGACCGGGGTGTCCGGGGCGATCGGCGTCTACCATACCGGCGTGGAACGACGCTGGTGGGAGGGGCCGTCAAGCTGCACGTCGGGGGGTGATCTGTCGGGGCTGAGCGCGCAAGCGCTGCTGGACCAGATCATGGCCGCCCCCGTGGTGCGCTGCGACGAGGTGCCATGGGAGATGCTGGGCCTGTCCATGGCCAGCTGGAACGCGGTTTTGTCCTTCGGGCTGGCAGGGGTGTGGTTGATCGGCTGGCGCTTGCGCGCTTAAGCCATTCTTCACGCTTTTGGCCTATTCTGGTGCCTGACGCGGTGCGACATGGTGCAACATGACCAGTTACCAATGCATGATAGACCTGAAACCCAATGCCAATGAACTGGCCTTCGCGCGGGCCGTGGCCGCCTGGTTCGGTGCATTGCAAGCGGCGGGCAAGGTGGCGGGCTGGCACCTGTCGCGGCGCAAGCTGAAACTGGCGGGCGCGGGGTTTGGCGATTTCCTGCTGGTTGTCGAATTCGATGACATGGCACAGATGGATCGTGCATTTGCACATCTTGAAGAGGGGGATCATGACGCCGCGCGGCTTTACTCGCAGATGCATGGCATGATCGACCGTGCCGAAGCGGGGTTGTACCGACCCTTTCCCGATCCGGTACCCGTGGAACGGTTGTCGTTGATATGATGGGCATTTTCACAGCCCTCTTCGTGCTGGCGCAAGCCTGTCGTGCTGTATTGCGCAGCCTTGGCGTTGGGTTGGGCTACAGCATCGATGGCAGGACCAGATCAGGCGGGCGATGTCCATCGGCAAAAGTCTTGATGTTGATGATGACTTTTTCCCCCATTTCCAGACGGCCTTCGCGGGTGGCCGACCCCATATGCGGCAACAGCACGACATTCGGCAACTCGCGCAGACGCGGGTTGATCTGCCGACCGCGTTCGAACACGTCGAGCCCCGCGCCCGCGATCTCTCCCGTGCGCAGGCCGCGGGTCAGGGCATTCTCGTCAATCACCTCGCCACGCGAGCTGTTGACGATGATCGCCGTCGGTTTCAGCAGTTTCAGCCGCCGCGCGTTCAGCAGGTGAAAGGTGGCCGGGGTGTGCGGACAAGTGACCGAGATCACATCCATCCGGGCCACCATCTGGTCAAGGCTGTCCCAGTAGGTTGCGTCCAGACCCTGTTCCACCTCTGGCCGCAATCGGCGCCGGTTGTGGTAGTGGATTTGCATCCCGAAAGCGCGTGCGCGCCGCGCCACGGCCTGTCCGATCCGCCCCATCCCGAGAATGCCCAGCCGTTTGCCGCCAATGCGGGTGCCAAGGTTCGCCATGGGGGACCATCCCGCCCAGTCGTCAGCCTGCATTCGCGCCAGCCCGGCGGGAATGTTGCGCGTGACCGCCAGCATCAGGGCCATTGTCATGTCCGCGGTGTCCTCGGCCACCACGCCAGGGGTGTTCGACACAAGGATCCCCCGCTGCCGCGCCGTCGTCACGTCGATATGGTCCACCCCCGCGCCGTAATTGGCGATCAGCTTCAACCGCGCGCCGGCCTGGCCCAGCAAGCCGGCGTCGAGATCGTCGGTCAGTGTCGGCACCAGGACATCGCAGTCCTGAACCGCCGCGACCAGTGCGGCCCGGTCCATCGGTGTGTCGGTTTCGTTCAGCCGAAGGTCGAACAGTTCGGACAAGCGGGTTTCGACCGCAGCGGGCAGGCGTCGCGTTACGACAACACTCAGGCGGGATTTCGACATGGGGCGGGCTCGTCTCTTGCGTGTTGGGGTTCATGTGTCAAACTGCCCGCTATCCGACCGCGCGACAAGACCGGCATTGCAAATCCGGCGCCCGCGCGGCCGAGCAGGCAGCATTTTTTCAAGGGATCGGTGGATCATCACCGGGATACAGGCACATGATTATCACAAAATGTCGTGCGGCTTTGGCGGCAATCGTGCTTGTGGCCAATTTGGCCTCAGCCGTGGCGCAAGAGCGCGGGCCGGTCACGAACCTGCCCTTGCCGCGCTATGTCTCGCTCAAGGCGAACGAGGCGAATGCCCGGCGCGGACCGAACACGACGCACCGGATCGACTGGGTTTACAAGCGCCGCGATCTGCCCTTGCGCGTGACCGCGGAATTCGAGCATTGGCGCAGGGTCGAGGATATGGAGGGCCAGGGCGGCTGGATGCATTACGCGCTGCTCTCCGGTGTGCGCACGGCGGTTGTCGCCGGGGACATGACCCAACTGCGCGCCCGCGCACACGACGCCGCGCGTGACCTTGCCTTGCTGGAGCGCGGCGTCATCGGCACCCTGCGCAGTTGCAAGCAGAGCTGGTGCGAGCTGGAGGTGAACGACCTGACAGGCTGGGTGCGCAAGGATGCTCTGTGGGGCGTTGCCCCCGACGAGGTGATCGATTGACGCAGGTTGCCCGCGCCTGTCGGATTGCGGGCCTGTTGACGCCACGTCATCACATGGTGCGAAGCGCGCACCAACGCGCGATTTATTGCGCGGTGCAATGCGCGCCGGTCGGGGCTTGGCCGGATCCAAGCGCCAGCGCGGGCGGGGCGGTAAACAGGTCGGGCGCGCCGCTTCGGGAGAGGTCCAGTGCCAAGATCACGGTGACAAGACCCAGCGCCAGCACGCCGACGGAAACACGGGACAGGGTGGGCAGGCTCATGCGAAGGCGCCTTTCGGTTGCGGGGCCGGGCGCAGCACGACCGGACGCAGTTTCAGACCCAAGGTCGACCCGGCAAAGGCCGCCGCAAGCCAGACCCAGCCATGCAATGACCCGGTGGAAATGCCGCTGAAAAACGCGCCCACGTTGCAGCCGAACGCCATGCGCGCGGAATAGCCCAGCACCAGCCCGGCCAGCAGCACCAGCGCGTAGGACCGCGCGGTCAAGGCTTGCGCAGCTGCGCCGGGATTGGCGCGCAGTCGCATCACGGCAAACGCCCCCAGCAACA
>JAAAPG010000085.1 GCA_009908405.1 Alphaproteobacteria bacterium
GTCCTTGGAACCCGGCGGGCAGCTGGAACTGTCGGGCGCGCCCTTGGAAAACATTCACCAGACCTGCGACGAGGTGAACCAGCACCTGCGCGAGGTGCGCTCCGTGGCCGAGGAAATCGGGGTGGAATTCATCGGCCTTGGCGCTGCCCCGATTTGGTCGCACAACCAGATGCCGGTCATGCCCAAGGGCCGCTACAAGCTGATGACCGATTACATGGACCGCGTCGGCACCATGGGCAAAACCATGATGTATCGCACCTGCACGGTGCAGGTGAACCTCGATTTCGGGTCCGAAGCGGACATGGTGCAAAAGCTGCGCGTGGCGCTGGCGCTGCAACCGGTGGCGACCGCGCTATTCGCCAATTCGCCGTTTCTGGATGGCACACCCAACGGCCATAAAAGCTGGCGCGCGCGCGTCTGGCGCGATTTGGACGCGGCGCGCACGGGCATGCTGCCCTTTGTCTTCGAAGACGGTTTCGGGTTCGAATCCTGGGTGGACTACGCGCTCGATGTGCCGATGTATTTCGTTTATCGCGACGGCAAATATATCGACGCGCTGGGGCAGTCCTTCCGCGATTTCATGCGCGGCGAATTGCCCGCCTTGCCCGGCGAAATCCCCACACTGTCGGATTGGGCCGACCATCTGACGACCATTTTCCCCGAAGCGCGATTGAAGAAATTCATCGAGATGCGCGGGGCCGATGGCGGGCCATGGCGCAGGCTTTGTGCGCTGCCCGCGCTGTGGGTGGGGCTGTGCTACGACCAATCCGCGCTCGATGCGGCTTGGGACATCGCCAAGGGCTGGGACGCGGAAACCCGCGACGGGCTGCGCGTGGCGGCGTCGGTGGACGGGCTGGCGGGCGAAGCGGGCGGCGTGAAACTGGCCGAGGTCGCGCGCGACATGGTCGCCATCGCCGAATCGGGTCTGAAAGCGCGCGCGCGCCCCGGTGCAGGCGGCATGTTGCCGGATGAAACGCATTTCCTGAACGCGCTGAAAGAAACGCTGGAAACCGGGCAGACCCCGGCGGATGAATTGCTGGCCCGCTTCCATGGCGACTGGCAAGGCGACCTGTCACGCATCTACGCCGATTACAGCTATTGATGGCCAAAAGCGCGGCGATATCCCTGCGTCACCGGCTGCAAGACCTGCTTGGCGGCGCGCTGCTGGAGGGGTTGCGCCCCCTGCCCTACCGCTGGCGTATCCCGATGCTGGGCTGGCTGGGCGCGCATGTGATCGGGCCGGTCGCGGGCCTGCGGGCGCGCGTGCGCGAGAACCTCGACCTTATCGCCCCGGACCTGCCGCAGGCCGAACGCGATCGCATGGCCCGACAGGTGCCCGGCAACATGGCGCGCACCATGGCAGAGATATTCTCTGGCGCCGAATTCGTCGCCCATGCCAACCGGTCGGAGGTTGACGGCACCGGCCTTGCCGCCCTGCGCACCGCGCATGCCAAGGGCCAGCCCGTCATTCTTGTGACCGGGCATCTGGGCAATTACGACGCGGCACGCGCGCTGCTGCTGGCGCAGGGCTTCAAGGTCGCCGGGTTTTACATGCCCATGCGCAACCCGGCTTTCAACGCGCGCTACGTTGCCGCGATCTCTCGCATCGGCACGCCGGTTTTCGAGCGCGGGCGCAACGGTCTGGCCGCCATGCTGCGGTTTCTGCGCAAGGGCGGCATGGTCGGGCTGGTGGCCGATCATTACATGGCGCATGGCGAATTGCTGGACTTCATGGGCCAGCCCGCGCGCACGGCCCTGTCCGCCGCCGAAATGGCCCTGAAATACGACGCGCTTCTGGTGCCGGTTTACGGCATTCGCCAGCCGGACGGGCTGAATTTCCGCGTCCGTATCGAAGACCCGATCCCGCATAGCGATCCGGTCACGATGACAAAGGCGCTGAACGCGTCGCTAGAGGCGTTGGTGCGCCAGAACATGGACCAATGGATGTGGACGCACCGGCGCTGGAAGAAAAACCAACCCGTTGGCGGCACCTGACTACCCGTTCTTGTCCACGGGTTTGGGTTTGTCGTCGTATTCGTCGGTCAATATGCGCTGGCTGTCACCGTCCGGGTCGTCATACATGCCCTTGCGCAGGGTCCAGATGAACGCGCCCAAGCCCATCAGGCCAAGGATCAGCGACACCGGGATCAGGATGGTCAGAACTTCCATATCCGCCTTTATTTCAGCCGCAACGCGTTGAGCGTCACGGCAATGGACGACACCGACATGATCGCCGCGGCGAACAGCGGTGTGGCCATGCCGATCAGGGCAACGGGCACGAAGATCGCATTATAGATGCCCGATTGCCAGAAATTCTCGCGGATGCGCCGCGATGCCTGAGCGGAGAGGCGCAGCGCATCGGCAATCGGGGCAATCTCGCGGCCCAACAGCACCATGTCGGACGCGGCCCGCGCGGCATCGAGCGCGCTGGCGGGCGAGATGGACACATGCGCGGCACTCAGCGCCACGGTGTCGTTCAACCCATCGCCGACCATCAGCACCTTTGCGCCCTCGGTTTGCAAGGCGGCGACCTTGGCCGCTTTGTCCTGCGGCAGCGCCTCTGCCTGCCAGTGGTCGATGTTCAGACGCTGCGCCAGCGCCTGCACCGCGCCCGGCACATCGCCCGAGATCAGCCAGACTTGCTTGCCCTGCCGGTGCAGGGCTTGCACGACCTCTTCCGCGCCGGGGCGCAACTGGTCGGTGAAAGAGAAGGCGCGGGTCTTGTCCCCGAGCGACAGATAGGCCGCGGTCGTGTCCACCGCGTCGGCCCCCACCCAAGCGGGGCGGCCCAAGCGCACCCGGACGCCGTGCCACTGGCCTTCGACACCATAGCCCGGAACTTCGACAAGGTCGGACACCGGCGCGGGCCGGACACCCAGATCGCGCAGGCCCTTGGCCAGCGACGCGGCCAGCGGGTGGCCCGACGCGTCGGCCAAGGCCAGCGCCACGCGGCGCGCGTCATCCGGCGCGGCGTCCAGATTGGTCGGCGCGGGCGTGCCCATGGTCAGCGTGCCGGTCTTGTCGAACACGACCGTGTCCACCTCGGCCAGGCGTTCCAGCGCGGTCCCGTCCTTGATAAGCAGGCCCTTGCGGAACAGCTTGCCGCTGGCTGCGGTCACCACGGCGGGCACGGCCAGACCCAGCGCACAAGGGCAGGTGATAATCAGCGTCGTCACGGCCACGTTGATCGCGACACGCACATCACCGCCGGTCAGATACATCCAGACCACGAAGGCCCCCAGCGACAAAAGCGGGATGGTCGGCGCATAAGCGCGCGCGGCGCGCTCGGCCAGCGTGGTGTACTTGGTGCGCGCGGATTCGGCATTGGCCACCAGATCGGCCATGCGGTGCAAAGAGCTGTCCTTGCCCGCCGCCGTGACCCGCACGGTCAAGGGGCCGGTCAGGTTGACCTCTCCGGCGCTGACCACCGTGCCCTCGCCCGCAAAAATCGGCAGGGTTTCGCCCGTCAGCAGCGCGCGGTCCAGTTCCGACTGGCCCGCTGTGACCACGCCATCGACCGGCAACCGCCCGCCGGGGCGGACCAGAACCAGATCGCCCATGGCCAGTTCCTCGACCCCGACGGTTTGTTCTGCCCCGTCCACAACCCGAATGGCGCGCGGCACTTCCAGCGCGGCCAGTTCCTGCGCGGCAGAGCGCGCGACGGCGCGGGCGCGGAAATCCAGATAGCGGCCCGCCAGCAGGAAGAAGATCAGCATCACGACCGAATCGAAATAGGCGTGCGCGCCCGATTGCAACGTCTCGAACACCGACAGGCCCAGCGTCAGCAGAATGGCGAAACTGATCGGCGCGTCCATGTCCATGCGGCCTGCGCGCAGGGCTTTCCAAGCGTTGCGGAAAAACGGCTGGCCTGCGAAACCGACGGTCGGAATGGCGATCACGGCGGAAATCAGGTGGAACATGTCGCGGGTCGGCCCGTCGGCCCCGGACCAGACCGCGACCGACAGCAGCATGATGTTCATCATGGCGAAACCCGCCACGCCCAGCCGCATCAGCAATTCGCGGCCCTGGCGTTCGGTTTCGGTCATGGACAGCGTGCCCGCGTCCAGCTCATGCGCTTCATAGCCCAAGGCGTCCAGCCGCGCGATCACATCGGCGGGCTGGATATCGGACTCGGCATCCACGCTCAGACGTTTCAGCGTCAGGTTCAAGCGCGAGGAATTGATCCCCGGCATCCGCGCCAGATCGCGTTCAATGGTCGAGATGCAGGCCGCGCAATGCACCTCTGGCACCGACAGCAGAACGCGCGCTTTTGGAAGGTCCGCGCGCGCAAGGCTTTCGGCGGCGGGTGCAGCGCTGCACGCCGGACAGGCAGAGGCGCGCACCGTGCTCATGCGCTACCCGTCCACATGCAGAACAACGCGCTGCTGGAACAAGGTGCCATCGGCCGCCGTCGCGCGCAGGCGGATGTTCCAGTTGCCCGGCGCGATGTCGACCGGCGCGCGAAACGCCCCGTCCAGAAACACGAAGTCAGGCCGCTGGTCGTCGCGCACATGCGTTGCCGCGCCCAGAATGGCATCCAGCGTGGCGACCTGCGCCGGGTACCCGTCGCGCCCGGTGATGGACAGCACCAGTTCGGACCCGTCCAGATCGGCCTCGACCGTCCAGCCCAGCGCCTGCTGTGCGGCCAGTTCCTCGTTGAAGTTCTGGCTGGCGACGTAAGAATTCTTCACCTCCAGCCCCGGAAAGGTGCTGACCGCGGAATACGCCAAGGTCAGGTTGACCGCGATGATCGTGCCGAACGCGCCCAGCATGATCGCCAGCACCTTCGGTCCCGTCATGCGAAAGCCCTTGGCGTCACTGTCCTTGGTCATTGACCTCTCCCGTTGAACACGGTTTCAGAATAGACGCGATCCTGGCTTCCGGCAATCGTGGACCAGATACGCACGGCGCTACGCTGTGACGCAGCCGCCTCTGTTCCGTTGGGCGCTTCGAGGTAGACGCGCACCTGTGCCATCTCGTCCGGGCTGAGGGTGATGCTGGTCGCATCCTCGCCCTCGACCGAAAGGCGCAAATCGGGGTTTTCGGTAATCGACAGCACGAACTCGCGTTCCTCGTTCGCCATGTTGCGCAGGCGCACGTCATAGACATTCCGCACCGTACCGTCGGACAGCACGATATGCGTCGGGTTGCGGACAGGCGACACGCTCATGTCGAGGTCAGCGCGGATGAACAGCGCCACGATCAGGCCGATACCGACCGCCGACCAGATGGCCGTGTAGACCATGGTGCGCGGGCGGAACACGTGTTTCCAGACCGATTTCGGTGGCTTGCCCGCGCGCTCGTTTTCATGGTCGGACAGCGCCATGTAACCGATCAACCCGCGCGGCTTGCCGATGCGGTCCATCACCTCGTCGCAGGCGTCGATGCACAGGCCGCAGGTGATGCAGGCCATTTGCTGCCCGTCGCGGATATCGATCCCCATGGGGCAGACATTGACGCAAGCCATGCAGTCGATACAGTCGCCAAGGTTTTCGGCACCCGCACCCTTGCGGTGCTTGCCGCGCGGCTCGCCCCGCCAGTCGCGGTAGTCGATGGTCAGCGTGTCTTCATCCATCATCGCGGCCTGGATGCGCGGCCAGGGGCAGGCATAGATGCAGATCTGTTCACGGAAGAAACCGCCGAACAGGAATGTGGTCATGGTCAGGACAAGGATCGTCAGATAGGCGATCATCGGCGCTTGGCCCGTGACAAGGTTGACAGCCAGCGTCGGCGCATCGGCAAAGTAGAACACCCATGCCCCGCCGGTTGCCATGCCGATCAGGAACCACAACACCCATTTCAGCCCGTATTTGCGGACCTTCTCGAAATCCCATTTCTTGCGGTGCAAGCGCAAGCGCGCGTTGCGGTCGCCTTCGACCCAGCGCTCGACCAGGATGAACAGGTCGGTCCAGACGGTTTGCGGGCAAGCATAGCCGCACCACACCCGCCCCAGCGCCGAGGTGAACAGGAACAACCCGATCCCCGCCATGATAAGCAAACCGGCCACGAAGTAGAATTCATGCGGCCAGATCTCGATCATGAAAAAGAAGAACCGGCGACCTTGCAGGTCCAGCAGCACGGCTTGGTCGGGCATGTCTGCCCCACGGTCCCAGCGTATCCACGGCAGCAGGTAGTAAAGCCCCAGCATACCCGCCAGAAGCCACCATTTCATGGTGCGGAAACTGCCTTTCACGCGGCGGGGGAAAATCGGCTCGCGCTTGGCATAGAGCGACGGGGGGCTTTGATCTGACGAACTCACGCTTGGCTCCTGGCTGTGGCTTGCCGTGCTTGTGTCACGCGGGGTGGCCTGCGTCCTTGACCTGCGTCAAAAAACAGTATGGCGCGTGCAAGTTTTTGCAACTGGGAAGGGATGGGGCAAATCATGATAGCGCCGGCCTCCGGTAACACGCGCGAACAGGAAATCAGAGACCGGCGCGGCAAGCCTAGGCAAGCCAAAGATTTCCTACTCTTGCGACATGGCCCCTGCATTGACGCAGATCAAACCCCAAACGCTGCGGCATTCAGTCCCGGCGCGCGCGCGGCCTCGGCTTTCAGCCAGCGGCAAAAGGCGCGCAAGGGTGGGCGCTGCACCCCGGACCGGGTGACAAGGTAATAGCCCCGATCTGTCTGATCGCGCAAAACGACCCGCAGGTTTCCGCTGGCGATATCAGCGGCGACCAGCACTTCGGTGACAACAGCCAGCCCGTGACCGCCGCGCGCGGCGTCCAGCATCAGGTTGCCGGGCAAATGAATCATCCCACCGCTGAGCGCCTTGTCAATGCCTTGCCGCGACAGGAACAGGGAGGCTTCGTTCTGTTCCAATTCGCTGAGCCATGGCAGGTTGGTCAGCGCATCAGGATCGTTTTCCAACGGACCATCCAGCAGGTCGGGCGCGGCGACAACAACCAGCGGCGCATCCATCAGCTTGCGCACCTCGAACCCCGGCCAGTCGCCCGTGCCGTGGCGGATCGCGGCATCGAAACTACCCGGTTCAAGCGCACGCAGCGCCGGCGACGGGTCCAGCACAAGGTCGACACCGGGATGAGCCAGCCGGAACGACCCGAGCCGCGGCACCAGCCATCGGCTGGCGAACATCGCGGTCGTGGTCACTTGCAGCGGGCGGTCGCGTTGCGCTTCGGTCAGGGCACTGACGCTGCGCAGGATTTCGGCAAATCCATGGTTCAGCCCCTGCGCCAACTGGCGTCCGTCCTCGGTCAGTTCCACCTTGCGGCCCGCGCGCGACACCAAGGGCAGATCGAGCAGCTTTTCCAAGGCCCTGATCTGCTGGCTGATCGCGGCATGGGTCACACCCAACCGCGCGGCCGCCGCGACCACGGACCCGGAGTCTGCCACGGCGGAGAATGCGCGCAAGGCTGAAAGCGGGGGCATGTCACGCCAATCAATCATGTAAGCTTTACTATCATGTTGCGTAAATTCCAGAGTCGCGTTTCTCTGCTGAATACTACAAATATGATTGCACAAACCGCAAGTCCGGAGGCAATTATGTTAGATATTCATGCAAATATGCTGTTCGTTGCAAGCCGGATCGGCACCCCGACACGGTCAGCCGCAACGCCGGTCACCAGCGCCCGATCTGGCATCCGGGTCAATCACAAACTGGACCATGTGCGGCTGGTGTCCCCGGACAGGGACCGCTGAACACGCCACGAAAAAACCCGGCCTGCGGGGCAGGCCGGGTCGATGTTTCAGAGGCGCAAGCGCCGGGTTACTCGCCGCCCCCAAGCTGGTGAACATAGGCGGCAACCGCGCGGATTTCGGCTTCGCGCAGGCGATCGGTGAAACCCGGCATCACGCCGAAGCGCGCATTGTAGATCGATTCGTAGACGGTCTCTTCCGACCCGCCATACAGCCAGATCTGGTCGTTCAGCGCGGGCGCACCCAGGAAGTAATCGCCTTCCCCTTCAACCCCGTGGCAGCTAGAGCAGTTATAGTCATAGACTTCGGCCCCGGCGCTGGCCAGTTGCGCGTCATGGTCCGACCCCGACAGCGACAACACGAAATGCGTGGCCTGTTGCATTTCCTCTTCGCTGAGCAACTCGTCACGCCCGAAAGCGGGCATTTCCGAATAGCGGGCATCCATGTGATCCTCGTTGCGGATACCGTAAGTCACGGTCTGCACGATATCCTCATGCGTGCCGCCCCAGAGCCAGTCATCGTCCAGCAGGTTGGGGAACCCCCCGGCCTGCACGCCCGCCCCACCGGCACCGTGGCATTGCGAACATTGCGCCGCGAACACCGACGCGCCCGCATTGATCGCGAACCGGTGCAGGTCTTCGTCATTGGTCAGCTCTCCCGGTTCGGTTTCGAGGATTTGCGCGAAGAGCACGTCATGGCGCGATTCAAATTCCGCGATCTCCTCGGCCACATCGGAGCGCGAGGCATAGCCCGCCACCCCGCTTGTCGCTTTGTTGATGCCCGGCCACGCGGGATAGACAACCCAGTAACCGACCGACCAGATCACGCAGAGGATGAAGATCCAGACCCACCAGCGCGGCATCGGGTTGTCGAATTCCTCGATCCCGTCCCAGCTATGGCCGGTCGTGTTCGGATCGCCCTTTTGGTGGTTGGCGCTTGTTTTCGAATTGTCAGCCATCACTTGGCCTCTCTCAGATCGGCGTGACGCTCCTGCCGCGCGCGGTTATCCGGCGTGTCAGGCTTGTCATCGTTGCGGAAAATCATGTTCGCCGTGTCCTGATGGATCTTCTTGCCGCTCGGGCGCAGGATGTAGATGAACACCCCGATGAAGAAGCAGAACATGAACAGCAGGTGCCAGCTATCGGCGAAGGCACGCAGCAGGGTATAGGTTTCCATTGCGTTTCCTCCTTTCGTCAGCGTGATGCGTCGGGGACGAAGGTGTCGAAATCGACCAATGTGCCCAGCATTTGCAGGTACGCGATCATGGCATCCATTTCGGTGACAGTGTCCTGCCCGTCGAAATTGCGTTGCTGAGCACCGGGGTAGCGGTCTGCGACCGGGTCCCCGAACTGGTCCACCTGCGCGAAGAAATCATCGACAGCCGCATCCATCATCTCATCCGTGTAGGGATGCCCCAGCATGCGGTAGACGCCCATGATCTCTTGCACCGCTTCGGCATCGTCGCGGTCCAGCTCGCGGTTCAGCAAGAACCCGTAGGCCGGCATGATCGATTCCGGCACCACGCTTTGCGGCTTGACCATGTGCTGAACGTGCCAATCGTCCGAATAACGGCCACCGACGCGGGCCAGGTCCGGCCCGGTGCGCTTCGACCCCCACTGGAACGGGTGGTCATACATCGACTCTGCCGCCAGCGAATAATGGCCGTAGCGTTCCACCTCGTCCCGCATCGGCCGCACCATCTGGCTGTGGCAGACATAGCACCCTTCGCGCCGGTAGATCTCGCGTCCCGCGATTTCCAGCGGCGAATAGGGGCGCATGCCCTCCACTTCCTCGATAGTGTTGTCGAGGTAAAAGAGCGGCACGATCTGCACGATCCCGCCAATGCTGACCACGAGGAAGCTGAGAACCAGCAACAGCGTGGCGTGGCGTTCAATCGCGCCGTGTTTGTCAAGAAGTCCCATTTCCGTGCCCTTTCGTTATTCAGCGGGCACTGCGGAGCCGACACTGGCAGGCTTGCGCTCTGCCGTGCTGGTCACAGTTTTCCACAGGTTGTAGCACATGATGATCGCACCGGCGAGGAACATGGTCCCGCCCAGCCCGCGCACCACGTACATCGGGAATTTCGCGGCAACCGTGTCTGCGAAAGAGTTCACGAGGAAGCCCTGCGCATCCACTTCGCGCCACATCAGCCCTTCCATGATGCCGGTGACCCACATGGACGCGGCGTACAGCACGATCCCGATGGTCGCGAGCCAGAAGTGCCAGCTGACCAGGCGCAGGCTGTAAAGCCCTTGGCGCTGCCACAGCTTGGGCACCAGGTAGTACAGCGCCCCGAAGGTAATCATGCCGTTCCAGCCAAGCGCCCCGGAATGGACGTGACCAATGGTCCAGTCGGTGTAATGCGACAGGCTGTTCACGGCCTTGATGGACATCATCGGCCCTTCGAACGTGGCCATGCCGTAAAAGCCCACGGCCACCACCATCATGCGGATGATCGGGTCGGTGCGCAGCTTGTCCCAGGCGCCAGACAGGGTCATCAGACCGTTGATCATGCCGCCCCAGCTTGGCATCCACAGCATGATGGAAAAGGTCATGCCCAGCGTCTGCGCCCAGTCAGGCAGCGCGGTGTAGTGCAGGTGGTGCGGACCGGCCCAGATATACAGGAAGATCAGCGCCCAGAAATGCATGATCGACAGCTTGTAGCTGTAGACCGGACGTTCGGCCTGCTTGGGGATGAAGTAATACATCATGCCCAGGAAACCGGCGGTCAGGAAGAAGCCCACCGCGTTATGGCCATACCACCACTGGATCATGGCCGACTGCACGCCCGACCAGACCGGGATGGATTTCGACCCAAGGACCGAAACCGGGATCTGCACGTTGTTGATAAGATGCAGCATCGCTACCGTCACGATGAAGGCCAGGTAAAACCAGTTGGCCACGTAGATATGCGGTTCACGCCGCTTGATGAGCGTGCCCATGTAGATGGCAAGGAATGCCACCCAGACGATGGTCAGCCACAGGTCGGCCATCCATTCGGGTTCTGCATATTCCTGAGACTGCGTTGAGCCCGTGACATAACCGGTCGCGGCCAGCACGATGAACACCTGGTAGCCCCAGAACACGAACCATACCAGGCTGCCCCCCCACAGACGCGCGGCAGAGGTGCGCTGCACGACATAGAAGGCCGTTGCGATCAGCGCGTTGCCGCCAAATGCGAAAATCACCGCAGAGGTGTGCAGCGGGCGCAGACGACCAAAGTTCAGGAACCCTTGGGCCCATTCGAAATTCAGATACGGGAACGCAAGCTGGAATGCGATGACCACGCCCACCAGAAAGCCCACGACACCCCAAAAGGCGGTCGCGATGACGCCGTAGCGCACTGGCCCGTCCATATAGGTGTTCGGGTCAGCCACCGGGGCGGGTTCACCCACACGGCGGATCAGCCAGATGAAAGCGATTGCTGCCGATACCATGAAGACCAAAGCGTGGATCTGGTATGACAGGTCGCGGGCCAGTCCGGTGGCAACAGCGGCGACGACCACCGCAAGCCCCAGAACGGCAAGCTTTATGTATCCCAACATAATCTGCGTCCCTTTTCTGTTCGCACTTCCCGATCTAGCGCCGGGAAACACATTTTTGGATGATGCCTTTTGTCACGGCGCTCTGCGCGCGACCTTGACCTAGGTCAAACACATCGCGGGTTTCCGATGCGCCGGATCAAGGCGGGCGCCGCCCCGACATGCGATCATGTTCCCGAAACAAGCAGGAAACCGTCGCATGGCTTATAAATCACTCATCAGCTTCGTTACCTCGGAAACCGGGCTGGACAGCTTTCTGGACGCCGCCGTCGCGATGGCGGAGCGATCAGATGCCCATCTTGAAATCTGTTGTCTTGCCGTCGATTCGACCCAGGCTATCGGTTTTTTCGCGGGCGCCCCGGCGGTCATCTACCAGGACTCGCTTGAGCAACTGCAAACACAGGCCGAAACCCTGCGAGAAACGGTGCGCGCGCGCCTGAACGGGCGGCCCCTGCGGTGGAGCACCGAGGATGCCGTCGTCCCGATGGGCGCCATCGGGTCATATGTCGGGCTGAAGTCGCGATTTTCCGATCTCGTGCTGTTGCCATGCCCCTACGAAAGCGGCCGCGGGCCCCAGGACGAGCTTGTGACCGAAGCCGCCTTGTTCGATGGCAGCGCCGCGGTTCTGGTCTTGCCGAAAGACATGAAAACCCTGCCCGAGTTCGAGCGGGTCGTGCTGGCATGGAACCAAAGCGAAGAGGCCCTGCACGCGGCGCGCGCCGCCATGCCATTGCTGATCGCGGCTGACCTGGTGAATCTCGTGGTCATCGACCCGCCCGCGCACGGGCAGGAACGGTCAGACCCCGGCGGCCTGCTGACGACCATGATGGCGCGGCACGGTGTCAAGGCGGAAGTGTCGGTCATCGCCAGCGGCGGCCAGGATGTTGCGCAGACCTTGCAACGCCATGCCCTGGACAAGAACGCCAGCCTTCTGGTGATGGGGGCCTACAGCCACTCGCGCTTGCGTCAGGCAATCCTTGGCGGCACAACACGCAGCCTGCTGGCGCAGAGCGCGACACCGATTTTCATGATGCACTAGCTGCGCGGCGCGCCAATTCACCCCGCAAAAGGGTCTGCGCATCGCGCAAGAAAGGCCTGAGCGCCGGGTTTGTCTGTTCCAGATCCGACCTCAGATGCGCCGCATACCCTTGCAGCGTAGCAACATCGGCACGGCGCAATCCCTGCATGTACCGCAGCGCCCGCGCCGCGTCATAGGCCACAAGCCCGTCGGGCACTTCTATTGACGTCGGCTTGACAAAGGACGGGGCGTCAAACGACGTGACTCCAAGAATTGACGCACCGCGTACCTGTGACAGCAGGTTCTTTTCATAGGCGAACCCCGTCGCGATCGTCAGCACAAGCAAGCAAACCCCTAGCTTGCCGCGCGATCCTGACCGGTCCGGCCCGCCCTGTTCAGACGAACCTCGCGGCATGGCTGCCGTCGACACGAGACTTTCATGATCCTTGTCCCAATCAAACATGGTCCGCCCCCATTTCAGTGGATCAGACCACGCGTATCTCGGGATAATGCGCCGTCAATGTGGCCGTGACAAGTCAGGTTTACGGCACGCCTCAGACCAGGAAGCCGCCATCCGAATCGTCACCCGTCTCTTCCAGAAGGCGGTCGAAATCGGGGATGGTGATGTGGCGCTTGCCTTCGGTCACGATCAACCCTTCCTTGCGCAGGCTCGACATCTGGCGGCTGACGGTTTCCAGGGTCAGGCCCAGGTATTCGGACATCGCTTCGCGGGTCAGGGGCAGATCGAAACTCAACTCTCCATCCGCCATGTTCAGCTGCAACGATGCGTCGCGCCGCGCGATGATGGTCAGCAGACTGGAGATTTTCTCGCGCGCGGTCTTGCGCCCAAGCAGCAGCATCCACTCGCGCGCGGCATCCAGTTCGTCCAGCGTCATTTCCAGCAGGCGCTGACCGATATGGGGCGTCCTTAACATCATGTCTTCAAATGGTTTTTTACGGAAACAACACATGACGGTATCGGTTGCCGCAGTCACATCATAGGCCGAAGTTCCCCGCCCCGGCCTGCCGATGAAATCCGATGGCAGAAGCAGGCCGACCATCTGGCGGCGCCCGTCCTCCATGGTCTGGGACAGGGTCGCGATCCCGGTCACGACCGATGCGACGAAATCCATGCTGTCGCCTGCCCAGACAACGGTTTGCCCGGCCTCGAAGCTGCGATAATATTTGATCTGTTCAAGCTGTTCCAGTTCGTCGGATTCGCAGCGTGCGCAGACGGCGCGATGGCGGATCGGACAATCTGCACACTCTTGATTGTATGTTTTTATCGAACTTGTCGCGCGTGTCATCTGGGTTGATCTACATCAAGGTTGTCGGGATCGTGTCTGGTACTCTAGACACATGAAACATGTTTCGCAACTTTCAAAGCTTGGACTGTTCGACGCACGTGTGCCGCGGTATACGAGCTATCCGACAGCGCCTCAATTCAACGCGGACCTGACCGGCGCGGTTTTCACCGACTGGATCAGGCAAATCGAACCCGGATCGCAGATCTCGCTCTATCTGCATGTCCCGTTCTGCCGCCGCTTGTGCTGGTTCTGCGCCTGCCGCACCCAGGGCACCAGTTCGGATGGGCCGGTCGTCGCCTACGCGCAGACCTTGAAGGCCGAGTTGGAGATGCTGCGCCGCAACCTGCCGGACGGGGTGGAATTGTCGCGCCTGCATTGGGGTGGCGGCACACCGACCATGCTGCCCGCGGCCGAAATGCGCGCCATTGCCGCGCTGGTGTTCGATATCGCCCCCATGGCCGACGGCGGCGAATTCTCGGTCGAGATTGACCCGAACGAGATCGACGACGCGCGCCTGGATGCACTTGCACAGGCCGGGATGACCCGGGCTTCCATCGGGGTTCAGGATTTCGATGCCGAGATTCAGGCCGTCATCGGGCGCGACCAAAGCTTCGAGATCACCAAGGCCGCCGCCGACGGGCTGCGCGCACGCGGCATCGAAAGCCTGAACGCGGATATCCTGTATGGCCTGCCGCACCAGACCCCCAAGCGTATTGCCGATTCGGTGCAAAAGCTGCTGACCCTGAACCCTGACCGGGTGGCGCTTTACGGTTATGCCCACGTGCCATGGATGGCGCGGCGCCAGCAGATGATCCCCTCTGACACGCTGCCACGACCGGAAGAACGGCTGGAGCTGTTCGACACCGCGCGGCGGCTGTTCATGTGGGATGGATATGATGAAATCGGGATCGATCACTTCGCCCGCCCGCATGACAGCATGGCCAAGGCCGCCAAGGCCGGCACCTTGCGGCGGAATTTCCAGGGCTATACCGACGATCTGGCGCCTGCTTTGATCGGCCTTGGCGCGTCCTCGATTTCGCGATTCCCACAAGGCTACGCGCAAAACGCCCCGGCAACTGCCGCGTGGAAAAAGGCCGTTCAGGCGGGCGAATTCGCGACCGCGCGCGGGCATGTGTTCACGCCAGAGGATATGTGGCGCGGCCGGGCCATAGAGGCGCTCATGTGCGATTTTCGCGTCTCTGCGCGCGAATTGATCGATGAATATGGTGCACCCGCTGATACGGTGGAGGCCCTGTTCGATATGGCCTGCCAGAAATACCGCCACTTCGTCGAACGCGATGGCGACGCGCTCGGCATACCCCCTATGGGGCGGGCATTGACACGCATGGTCGCAACGGTGTTCGACGCCTATTCCATGGAAAAAACCGGCCACAGCTCTGCCGTGTAGCGCGGGTCGCGCTTGACCCGACGCGCTCGGCACCTGCAATGCGGTCGGTCGCCATACCGCGAACCGGCCCGGTGGTTCCGCGCCGTCAGGACACAGGTGCGTGGCGCGCTGGCATAAAGCGCGTCGCGTTCAATCGTAGTCACGCGACCCACGCTTACCACATGTGATGGCATGTCTGTTTGCGCAAATTCGGGAACCACTTTTGTTTTGCGCGACGTGCCCTATCCGGTGCCTGGCCCGAAACACGCGGCCGCATCCTTTGGCGCGTATTGCCGCAAGACCTGAAACAAATCCGACTTGCGCAAGGGTTTCTTCAGGGTCGCGTCCATGCCCGCGGCCATGATTTTCTCGATCTCTTCCTGAAGCGCATGGGCCGTCAACGCGATAATGGGAACATCCTGTCCGGACGGAAGGGCGCGGATGCGCCGTGTCGCCTCGCGCCCGTCCATTTCGGGCATGGAAATATCCATGAAAACGATATCCGCAGGCGCTTGTACAAAACTCTCTACAGCCGCGCGACCGTTTTCGGCCTGCGCCAGGTCCACCGGAAGCGCTGTCAGCATCTTGCTGAAAACCAGGCGGTTGGTGGCGTTGTCTTCGGCATAGAGCACCCGCACCCTGCGCGACGGGGCACCGGGCTGATCGGGCGCACCGCGCACGGGCGCCGGATCGGCGGATGGCGTATTCGGATTGGTATCGTGCCCGAACAGACGTTGGACGACCGCGCAAAGATCGCGCCAGAGCACGGGCTTGGGCAGCACGACAAGATTCGCGTTCTGCTCCAGCAAATGGGCGACATCGGCAACCGCCGCCGCGAGCACCACGACGGGACAGTCCGGCAGCGCACCGCGCAACTGGTTCAGCACCCCGGATGGGTCTGCTTCGGCCAAATCATTGTCCAGCAGGACAATGTCCGGCGCGGCGCGGCGCGCAAGGCGGACAGCGCCCTCTGCCTGTGTGGCGGTGGCGGTCTTGATATGCGCCGATTGCAACTGTCGTTCGACAATGCCGCGACTGATAAGATGATCGCTGACCAGGATCACGCTGGCGACATTGCTGGGCATGACCGTGGCGGCCATCGGGTGCGGCGTTTCTGCCCCGGGCAAGGACAGTGAAAAACCGAAGCACGACCCCACACCCAGATCTGATTCCAGCCACATCTTGCCCCCCATGAGGTCAAGAATGCGCCGGGTGATGGCCAACCCAAGGCCGGTGCCCTCGAAACGGCGGTTTGCAGCCTCCTCGACCTGCCGGAACTCTCCGAACACGTGCTCCTGGTCTTCGGGCGCAATGCCGATGCCGGTGTCTTCGACCGTGATATGCACCATATGCCCGCCCTCGGACATGCCCACGCCCACGGCACGCACAAGCACATACCCGCTTTCGGTGAACTTGACCGCGTTGCCGACAAGGTTGGTCAAGACCTGCCGCAATCGTCCCGGATCGGCCACGAGGTTTCGGGTCAGGAACATGTCATAGTCCAGAATAAGCTCGACCCCCTTGGCGCGGGCCGCCGGAGCCAGCAGCGTCAGCACCTCGTGAATGGCTTTTTCCAGATCGAACGGTTCGGGATGCAGTTCCATCCGTCCTGCGTCCATCTTCGAGAAATCGAGAATATCATTGATGATCGTGACCAAGGACTGCCCGCTGGAGCGGATGGTATCGGTGAACAACTGCTGTTCGTTGTTCAGATCCGTTTCCGACAGCAGGTCGGCCATGCCGACGACACCGTTCATGGGCGTGCGGATTTCATGGCTCATGTTCGCAAGGAAGACGGACTTGGCCTGCGCGGCCGCCTCGGCGCGTTCCTGCGCTTCTATCAACTCTGCCTGGTAGCGCAGGCTTTCGGTGATATTGCGCACAAGCGAGACATAATCGCCATTGGGGACGCGCCGATCCATCAGGCGCACGCTCATCCCATTGGTGAAATGCAGCACGACCGGTTTGATACTTGGCTTGGTCCAGCGCGCAAGCATCTCCTCAACCCAGCTATCCGGGTTCTGGTCCTGCAGGATGACCAAACCTTCAAACGCGCAGATTTCCAGAATACGGGTGTAGCGGATGCCCCGTGCAACTTCGGGAAAATCGGCGAATACAGTCAGAAAGGCCTGATTGGCCATGACAAGGCATTGCGCGCTGTCGAAAACGGCAAAGCCATCCGGCATGGTCTCGATCGCCTCTCGCAGGCGCATATTCGCCAGATCGACCTCTGAATGGGCGACTTGCAGGTCCTGGGCGGCCTGCGTGTTCACATCCTGAAGCGCGACCGTCTGCTGGCGCGCCTGGTCCAGTTCTTCGCGTTGGGCCATGATCTGTTCGGACAACGCAAAGGCGTGGCCCTTGAGCTTGTCATTGGCAGCTTTCAATTCGTCGCGAGCCTGCTCATACAAGCGTTCCGCACGTAACCTTGCACGGCGTTCTTTGGTGAGCAAATCTGAAAATCGGACCCGGACCGTCATACCGCAAATGTTCTGAATGGCGTGATCGCCAGTGTTCCATACAGGCGTGAACACGCTGTTAACAGGCAACGGGATCGCGCGGCGGCTGCAAAACTGCGGGCGCTACTCGCTGCCGGCTGCGCCCGGGGGCAAGACGGTCAAGCTGGGCGCTTCTGTCGGGCGGGTTTTCAGGGCGTCCAGGTCCAGGCGAACCCAGTGCATCAGTTCTTTACGTGCCGCCGTGGCATCACCAGCGGCAATGGCCCGCCGCAACCCGCTAAGGGCGCGGTTGACCTGGAATTCCGACAGCCCTGCTTCTCTGGCGGCCAAAATCTTGGGATGTTCTGTCGGGGCCTGACCTGTGGTGATGCACAACTCCTCATACAGTTTTTCACCCGGACGCAATCGTGTGATCGCGATCTCTATATCGCCTTCGGGGTTGTCGGCGTCCCGAACGGTGTAACCAGACGCGTCGATCATCTTGCGCGCCAGATCGGCAATGCGCACCGGCTCGCCCATGTCCAGGACATAGGCATCCCCCCCGGTGGCCATCGCCCCGGCACGCAAAACAAGCTGCGTTGCCTCTTGGATTGTCATGAAAAATCGCTCGATGTCCGGATGGGTCAAGGTCACGGGGCCGCCGCTGGCAATCTGCTCCTGAAACCGGGGAATAACGGAGCCGGACGATCCCAGGACATTGCCGAAGCGGACCATGCAAAACACCGTGCCGGGCGCCTTGCCGTCCGCTTTTTCCTTGCGCGCGCGATCGGTGACGATGAGTTCGGCCATCCGCTTGGTTGCGCCCATCACGCCTTTCGGTCGCACTGCCTTGTCGGTCGAGACAAGAACGAAACGCTCTACGCCTGCCTCGGCAGACTCACGCGCCAGCGTGGCGGTTCCGAACACGTTATTGGCAATGCCCGACAAGACATTCGCTTCGACCATCGGCACATGTTTGTAGGCGGCGGCGTGGATCACGACCTGCACGTCATGCGTTGCCAAGGCAGCATGAACCAGTCGCCTTTCGGTCACGGTGCCCAGCAAGGGCACGATTTCGCAGTCTGACGTGCGATTAAGATCAACAAGTTCATCATGGACCTGGTACAGCGCGTGCTCGCTCGATTCCAGCAACACCAGCTTGCGTGGCTTGCACAGCAGAAGTTGGCGGCACAGTTCGGACCCGATGGACCCGCCGGCCCCCGACACCATGACCGATTTACCGGTATACACCCCACAAGCGCCGCCCATGGTTTCATCCAGTGCCTTGCGGCTGAGGAAAGAGTCGGGGAGGGTTTGCTTCAAGGCATCGACAAGGCGCTCTTCGCCGACCAGTTGCGCGAAAGAAGGCAGGCTTTGCACCTCGAATCCGAGGTCTGTCAAGCGCCGCGCGATCCGCGCGATCTTGGGCTGCGAGATCGACGGCATGGCCAACAATATCCGTGTCACGCCATGCTGATCGGCGATTTCTTTAACCGTGTTCGACGGGTGGACCGGCAGGCCCGCGACCGAAAGCCCATTGATGACCTTGTTATCATCCAGAAACCCGACAACGCGGGTGTTGTCCGAGGCGCGCAAAGCCATGGCAAGCTGCATCCCCGTCGTTCCGGCACCGTAGATCAGAACTTTGCCGACCTGCGCGTTTATGCTGTAGAGCAGCCGGACCACGTGAAGCATCAGGAACCGCGCCAGAACAGAGCCGATCACGAACAGGCTTGCGAAAAGGACTGGCCCGGACTCTGAAAACACCGGGCCGACAAGCACGTTCGCGACCCAGGCAACGCACCCGACAAAACCGCCAAGTATGGCGCTGCGCCCCATACCACGCGCCTCGTAGGATTTCAGCTGCACCTTGGGCAGACCCAGAAAGCGCGACCCCACGGAGGCGGCGGCCAGCAACAGCCCCAACACGGCAAGAAAAGCAACGGCAGTAGGACGGATCTCGGCGCTCGGCGCATCAAGCACAATAACCAACAGGAACGCGATCGCGGCGATGACAAGATCTATCATCAACAGCAGGACTTGCTTGTATTCCCGGCGCATGTCGCGCAAATCCACCAGAACGCGCGTCAGCCAACGCCGCCTGATAAGAAAATCGTTCAATTTCATTCGGCGGGTCCTCTGAAGAGAGACGGGCACAAAACTGTCCCGAAGTGCCAGTCGCACACCAAAGATGCAGCAGCCTGCAAACAGCCTTTAAATCGCAAAAACGTGAGAAATACAATCGCATGACCCAAGCGACAAGCCAACAGATCAAGCGGCCTGCCTAACAATTGGGCGTTTGTTCGCGGAAATTTGCCGCCCAGTTGCCGGCAAATGCGTGATTACAACCGCTTGGCCATTCTCCTCACCTACACCATTCAGGTTTTGACCTTGCAGCTGCGCCGCGCATCCGTGTAGTTGAACCTGAAGAGATTACGATCTTGTACCCGGAGGAGGGGTTATGTCCAGAATTACCAAGGCGGTGTTTCCTGTTGCCGGGTTGGGAACGCGCTTTCTTCCAGCAACAAAAGCGATGCCGAAAGAGCTTTTGCCCATCATCGACAAACCGATCGTCCAGTTCGCCGTCGAAGAAGCAATAGCCGCCGGGATCACGGAACTGGTTTTTGTCACGGGACGCAACAAGCGCGCCGTGGGTGACCATTTCGACGCCAATCTGGAACTGGAAGCACAGCTCGTCGCGAAGGGCAAATCCGACCTGCGGGACATGGTGCGCAATATCGTTCCCGATGGTGTGTCGTGCATCTTTGTGCGGCAGCCCGAACCGCTGGGCCTTGGGCACGCGGTCCTGTGCGCCGCCCCTGCCATTGGCAACAGCCCTTTCGCCGTGCTGCTTGCAGATGACCTGATGCAGGGTGACACGCTGCCAACAGAGGCCTTGGTGCAGGCGTACCAAAAATCGGCCCAGACCATACTGTCGGTGTCCGAAGTCGCGCCTGAAGATGTCTCGAAATACGGTGTCCTGCGTCCGGGCGCGACCGACGCCACGGGGCTGATATCCGTCGACGGCATTGTCGAAAAACCCGCGCGCCAGGATGCGCCCTCGAACCTGGCGTCATTCGGACGATACGTCTTTTCGCCAGAGGTTTTTGACATATTGCGCGAGCTGAAGCCCGGCGCCGGAAACGAGATTCAACTTGCCGACGCCATCGACCAGCTGGCCCGGTTGGGCAAGGTCTCGGCCATCACGAACCCGTCGCGCCGCTATGACTGCGGTGACAAGTTCGGGTATTTGACGGCGATTGTCGACGTGGCACTGGCCGATGCGCAATATCGCGACCCTTTCCTGGAGCTGTTGCGCGACCGGATGGCACAGATCAGCCGCTGACCCCGTGACCGATGACGAGACTGACGCCATGACGGATCCAGATCAGCGCAAGACAGTCCTGGTAACCGGGGGCGCCGGGTATATCGGGTCTCATGCCTGCAAGCTGCTGGCACGGCAAGGCTACCTGCCCGTCGTTTTCGACAGTCTTGCAACGGGGTGGGCGCAGGCGGTCAAGTTCGGGCCACTGGTGCAGGCCGACCTTCTGAACCGCGCCGCACTCGACGCCGCGTTCGCCGAGTATAACCCATGTGCGGTTGTGCATTTCGCGGCGCTCAGCCAGGTCGGAGAGGCCACACGCGATCCCGGCCTGTATTGGCGCAACAACACCTGCGGTTCCTTGAACCTGGTGGAGGCAATGGTGCACGCCGGATGTGAAAACATCGTCTTTTCGTCCACCTGTGCCACCTATGGCGATCAGGACGGCGTGGTTCTGGACGAGCACAGCCAGCAACACCCCTTGAACGCCTATGGCGCGTCAAAGCTGGCGGTCGAGGGGATATTGCGGGATTTCGGGGTCAGTCATGGACTGAATTCCGTCATTTTCCGGTATTTCAACGTGGCCGGCGCCGACCCGGAGGCTGAAATCGGCGAATGGCATCAGCCGGAAACGCACCTGATCCCAGTCATGATCGAAGCTGTCGCGGGCGCGCGCGAGGCGCTGGTGATCCACGGCAATGACTACCCCACGCATGACGGCACCTGCATTCGTGACTACGTGCATGTCATGGATCTTGCCCAAGCCCATGTACTGGGTCTGGAATGGCTGCTGGACGGACGCGGCAGCCGTATCTTCAACCTTGGCACCGGCGTGGGGTTTTCGGTGGCGGAAGTGATCGCGCAATGCCGCGCAGGCACCGGGCACCGCGTTCCGCACAGCTTCGGGCCGCGGCGCGCAGGCGATGCGACCGCGTTGGTGTCGGGTAGCAGCCGCGCTGTCGAGGAACTTGGCTGGAAACAGGAACGCTCATCCCTGAAATTGATGATCGAGGATGCTTGGCGCTGGTATCAAACCGGCGGATATTCCGGCTAGAGCGCGTCGCGTTCATTCGTATTCACGCGACTCGCTATAATCTTACGTGGTCGCATGTCGTTTTGCGCAAAACCGGGAACCACTTTTGCGCGACATGCTCTATCTAGCCTTACGTGGTCGCATGTCGTTTTGCGCAAAACCGGGAACCACTTTTGCGCGACATGCTCTATGCCCGCCAATGCGGCGGGCGACGGCGCGGCAAGCGGCGGCCGCGCAGCGTGCCGGCCGCCCGCGCCACGGTCAGCGCGATCAGCCACAGGTCCAGCCCAAGGCTTGCATGTTTCTGGTAAAGCAGGTCGATCCGGGCTTTGCGCGGCACGCAGCGGCGGGAATACACCGCGTCGGTCTCCTCGGGCGTTGTGCAGTGGCGCAGGATCGCCTCTTCGTGTTTGGCGAATACCAGCGACGCCAGCCCCGTCACGCCGGGCCGCGAGCGCAACACCTGCCCGTAAAGCGCGGGAAACCGTTCGACATACAGCCGCAAGGGCGGGCGCGGGCCGACAAAGCTGATATCCCCGCGCAGGATGTTCAGGAATTGCGGCAATTCATCCATCCGCAAACGCCGCAGCTTACGCCCAAACGGCGTGATGCGACCGCTCTTGTCGCCGCCCGACACGCCCGAATCGGTGGCAACATTGCGCATGGTGCGGAATTTCCAAAGCGTGAACTCCTGCCCCGGTGCGTGCATACGCTCGGACCCGTAAAAGACCGGCCAACCCTCGCGCCGCCACAGCAAGACGAAGATCACCCCGAACACCGCCAGCGCGGCGGGGGCCAGGAAGATCGTGAAACCGATATCGAACAGGCGTTTGGTCAGCGTCATGCCCGGTCTGTCGGTGTAGCCGCCGCCCATGTCAAGCGCCACTCTGCAACAAGGGCCTCGGCGGTGGCTGCGGGAAATGGGCACAAGCCTTGCAGACGGTCAAGCGCCAGCCGCAATTCCGGCAGCGCGGTTGCCGGGGCATCCGTCCAGTCCCAGTCACGCCCGGCGGCACGCAAAAGCGCATCCATCCCGACAAGCCCCGGTTGCGCGATGTTCAGAACCGGGGGCAGCACGTCGGCACGGGATGCAAGCTGCGCCAGCACATCAGACAGCGTCTTGGGGCCGATGTAAGCGCGGCGCGGCGCGCGCCCGTCCTTGAATCGGTGCAGCATGGGCCTGACATCTGGGCGCAGCCCCCCCAACAGCGCATCGGCCCCGGCGATATTGCCGATCCGCAGACAGCAGAGGTTCACCCCATCGGCCTGTCGAAACGCCGCCTGCTCCATCGCCAGCTTCGCGTGGCCATAGTCATTCACCGGGCGACAGGGGCCATTTTCCGCGTGTGGGCCGGGGTCCGCCCCATAGACCGCGGAGCTGGACGCCAACAGCACCCGCCCCGCGCCCAGCGCGCGCGCGGCCTTAAGCGCCGCAAGTGCCAGGTCGGCATTCCGGTCCAGCGCCGCGCCTTGTGTCACGCCCGACAGGCACAGCACGGTCTCTACCGGGCCGCAATCCGGGACAGGCGCGCGCAATGGATGCCAAAGCAGCGCATCGGCAGGCGCATCGGCACGGTATTGCCAGACCGGATCAATCGCCATGCCGGGCCAGAATTGCCGCATGTAGGCGCCAAGGCGGCCGCTTGCTCCCATCACCAGAACCCGCGTCATCGAAAACTCCGTCCCTTGATGACCGCGTCCGGTCCGAACCGTGCGCGCAACCGGTCCATGGTCCGTTCCGCTGTCGCCCGTTTTGCCGCATCGCGATCCAGCAGGTCCAGCGCAAAGCCCGTGCCGTCATCGGCGGTCAATTCGGAGATACCCACCCCGATCAGCCGGAACGGACCTTGGTCCAGCGCCCCCGTCAACAAGGGCCGCGCGCTACGCCAGATGGAATCGGCCAGCGTCGTCGGGCTGTCGAGCGACTGCCGTCGTGTCAGGCTGCGATGGTCTGCGCGTTTCAGCTTCAGCGTGACCACCCGCCCGGCCAGCCCGCGCGCCTTGGCCCGGCTGGAGACCTGTTCCGAGAGCCGCCACAGATGCCCTTCCAACAAGTCGAGATCCGAGATGTCGCTGCCAAAGGTGGTTTCCTTGGAAATGGATTTCACCGCCCGGTCGGGGCTGACCGCCCGCGCATCCTGCCCGCGCGCCAGATCATGCAGACGCATCCCCATGGCGCCGAAGCGCGCCACCAGATCGGCGCGATCCCAGCGCAGCAGATCGTCGATGGTGGCAATGCCTGCGCGTTCCAGTTGCGCACGCATGGCCGCGCCGACACCCCAGATAATCCCCACGGGTTTGCCGCGCAGGAATGTGTCGGTGTCCGCCTTGGCGATCACGGAAAACCCGCGCGGTTTGTCCAGATCGGACGCGATCTTGGCCAGGAACTTGTTGTGCGACAGGCCGATGGACCCGGACAGGCCAAGCGCGCGTTCCATCCGCCGCACAAGCCCGGCCAGCATGACGGCGGGTGGCGCGCCGTGAAGGGCTTGCGTGCCCGACAGGTCCAGGAACGCCTCGTCCAGCGACAGGGGTTCGATGGCGGGCGTCAGCTCTTCCATCATGGCGCGAATTTCACGTGAGGCGGCGGCGTAAGCGTCAAATCGCGGTTTGACGACCACCGCTTCCGGGCAAAGCTGCAACGCCTTGAACATGGGCATGGCAGAGCGCACGCCATGAATGCGGGCAATGTAACAGGCGGTCGTCACCACGCCGCGCTGACCGCCGCCCACGATGACGGGCTTGTCGCGCAAATCCGGATTGTCGCGCTTTTCCACGCTGGCATAAAACGCGTCGCAATCCATGTGGGCGATGCTCAGGTCGAACAATTCCGCCCCGGCCGCAACCCGGCGGCTGTGGCAGGACGGGCAACGCGGCCCGGCGGCAAATTGGGTCAGACACTCGCGGCACAGGGCTGGCATGCGCGCATCGTATCGCGGGCGCGGGCGCATGGCGAGTGGGTTTGCGCGCGCCGGTCCATCTCGTGCGGCTTCTGACGCCTGTCCCATGACACAGCACCCGAAACCCGCGATTTGGCACGGTGACGCTTTCGGTTGGCGCTTTGTGGTCCTTGCCGCTAGAACGGGGGCAGACACGAACAAGGACGCGCCATGGCCCGTATGATCCATATCCTGAACGGCCCGAACCTGAACCTGCTCGGCCAACGCGAGCCAGAGGTGTATGGCCACACCACGCTGAACGATGTGGAGCGCGGCTGCACCGCGCTGGCCGGGGAACTCGGGCTGGAGCTGCGGTTCCTGCAAACCAACCACGAAGGCCAGCTTGTCGATTGGGTGCAAGAGGCGCGCGGCGTGGCCGCAGGCATCATCATAAACCCCGCCGCGTTGACGCATACCTCTGTCGCGGTGCTGGATGCGCTCAATGCCTTCGACGGCCCGGTGATAGAACTGCATATCAGCCAGGTCCACAGGCGCGAAGCGTTCCGCCATCATTCCTATGTCAGTCAGCGCGCCGACGCCGTCATGGCGGGGTTTGGCACGCATGGCTACGAATTGGCGCTGCGCCAGATGGCGTATTTTCTGGGCTAGCGGCCCCGTGGTGCCAGCCCGGAAAACCGGTTCAAAGGACAGAGCCGCGCCGGACTGGCACCGTCGAAAGCTGTGGCATCGGGACGCCGCCTGAAAAACAGGCATACCCCATGTGACTTTCCACAAGCCGCTTGCTCTTTGAGGTGGAACCCGCTACGCGGCATCGCAGCGAACATGGACCCGAGGACAGCCTCGGGTGGCTCTTCCGGCCGCCGATCCGCCGGATAACGACAGACTTGCGCGCCCCGCGCGCGACTGCCGATCACGGAACTTGAAAACATGATTTCTATCGACGCTTATCGCAGCCAATGGCTGGGCAATATTCGCGGCGACCTGCTGGCCGGGCTGGTGGTGGCGCTGGCGCTGATCCCCGAAGCCATCGCCTTTTCCATCATCGCGGGCGTGGACCCGAAGGTGGGGTTGTATGCCAGCTTCTCGATCGCGGTGCTGGTCGCGATCACGGGCGGACGGCCCGGCATGATTTCGGCGGCCACGGCAGCGACGGCGGTGCTGATGGTCACGCTGGTCAAGGATCACGGGCTGCAATACCTGCTGGCCGCGACCGTGCTGGCCGGGCTGATACAGATCGCGGCGGGCATCCTCAAGCTGGGCTTCATCATGCGCTACGTGTCGAAATCGGTCATGACCGGTTTCGTCAACGCGCTGGCGATCCTGATCTTCATGGCGCAACTGCCGGAACTGGACCCGCGCAGCGTGACATGGCTGACCTATGCGCTTGTGGCGCTGGGCTTGGGCATAATCTACCTGTTTCCGCTGCTGACCAAGGCGATCCCGTCGCCGCTTGTGACCATCGTGGTGCTGACCGCGCTGGCCTTTGCGCTGGGCCTGGACGTGCGCACCGTGGGCGACATGGGCGATTTGCCCGACACGCTGCCGGTCTTCCTGATCCCGGACATTCCGCTGACGCTGGACACGCTGCTGATTATCCTGC
>JAAAPG010000180.1 GCA_009908405.1 Alphaproteobacteria bacterium
GACATGCGGGGGGCGCGGCCCCCCTGCACCCCCCGGAGTATTTGCGGCAAGATGAAGTGCAGGCTCATGGCAACACTTCGGCCAGTTGGCGCGCCACCCGCGCGGTAGAGCCCGCGTCATCCAGCGGGTCACGCCGCAGGCGGTGGCGCAACGCCATGGGCGCGGCCCGGCGGATATGATCGCGCGTGACCTCGGCCGCGCCTTCGAACGCGGCCAGCGCGCGGGCGGCGCGCAAAAGCGTCAGTTCCCCGCGCAACCCGTCCGAGCCGAGCGCAAGGCAGACCGACGCCACGTCATGCAACACGACATTGCCGGTTTGCAGGTTGGGCAAGGCGGCGCGCGCGCTCAGAATACGGTCGCGCAGGTCGGCATCCTCGGGCTGCCACCCGGCCATGAAGGCCGCGTGGTCGTTTTCATAGGCATCGCGGCGGCGGATCACCTCGATGCGGGTCGCGATGTCGTCCGGGCTTGTCACCTCGACCGACAGGCCGAACCGGCGGATCGACAGCCCCTCACGCTCGACCACGTTCTCGCCCGATTGCGCCACGTCCAGCAGCAGATCGACGATGTGGTCCTCCAGCAGGTTCACCTCGTCGATATACAGGTAGCCGCGGTTTGCGCGGGCCAAAAGCCCGGCTTCGAACGCCTTTTCGCCACGGGTGAGCGCGCGTTCGATGTCCAAGGCACCCGTCACGCGGTCTTCGGACACGCCCAGCGGCAGATCGACCACGGGCGTGGGGCGCTCAATAAGGGCAGGGTCGTTGACCTGCGCCCAGTCGGGGCAGTCATCGACGGTGGCAGAGTTGCAAGGACAGCCCGCAACCGCCTGTATCGGCGGCAAAAGCGCGGCCAAGGCGCGCACGGCGGTGGACTTGCCGGTGCCCCGGTCGCCAAAGACCAGCACCCCGCCAATTTTCGGGTCGATAGCGGTCAGCACCATCGCGGTTTTCATCTCGTCCTGGCCGACGATGGCGGCGAAGGGGAACGGCGTCATGCGGCCTCCTGTTGAATGCTCTGCGCCAGAGGGTCTTGCCCCTGCCACGTGCCCACGGTGCCCGTCAGACGGAACCGGGCGTAAAGTTCTTCGTTGAACCATCCCTCATCACGCACGGCGCGGATGGCGTCGGCATGCGCGCCACGGCGGGCAAACGCGGCCATGCTGGCGGTGTCGGGCCAGACGGAAAAGGTGACCTGGTGCAACAGGGGCACCTCTCCGATGCCGATCTTGAACATGACATTCGGGTCGGCGCCGACCTTGGCCGAGATATCCGGCACACGGCGCCAAAATTTCAGCGCATTTGCCGGTTTGACGGTGGCGCGGGTCATGGCCGCAACCGAGCCGGTCACGTCACCTTCGGGCTGAAACGGCCGTACCCCGGCCCAATGGCCGCGCACGGAGGCCGGTTCCATGAAGATCGTATAGCTTTCGTCCGACCGCGCCTGCCACGCGGAAAATGGTTTTTGTGCAAGCCCTTGGCGTGCGACCTTCATGTTATCCCAAGCCGACAGAATGGCCCAGACACCCCAGTTCGGGCGCGGCGTGAACCCCTCGCCGGTGCCAGATCCGCACAGCTTCCAGAACGCCAAGCCCGGCACGCGCGGCAAGATCAGCCGCGCCGCGCCCATCTGCCCCAGCACCCACAGGCGCGACAGCGGGCTGTCAAACCGGAACAAGCTAAGCGTGACCGTCTGCATGGGTCGATTCCATCCTGCGACTTCAAAAGAAGTGTGTCATAGCAATTAGACATAGTAAAGGATCAAATGTAAACCTTGATTGACACATCTGGGCAGTGTAGGCTGTCGCCAATGAAAAGGCACGGGAACCGAAGATGAGTGATTCTCTCACGCCCTCGCGGGCGATCGTGGTCGGGGCGGGTCTCGGCGGTCTGGCCAGCGCCATGCGGCTGGGGGCCAAGGGCTACGCGGTCACGGTCATCGACAAGCTGGACCGCGTCGGTGGGCGCGGGTCGTCCATCACCCAGGGCGGGCACCGGTTCGACCTTGGCCCGACCATCGTGACCGTGCCACAGGGCCTGCGCGATCTGTGGGCCGCCTGCGGGCGCGATTTCGACCGCGATGTCACGCTCAAGCCCATGAAACCGTTCTATGAAATCCGCTGGGCGGATGGGTCCAGCTTCCGGCTGCACGCCGACAAGGCCGCGACGGAGGCAGAGGTCGAGGCGCTCTCGCCCCGCGACCTGACCGGCTTTCGCAAGTTCCTGTCCGATGCCGAGGACCGCTACTGGTTCGGCTTTGAGGACCTGGGCCGCCGCCCGATGAACGAGTTGTGGGAACTGATAAAGGTGCTGCCGCGCTTCGTGTGGCTGCGCGCGGATCGCTCGGTCTATGCCCACGCCGCGCGCCGGGTGCGTGACCCGCGTTTGCGCTTCGCGCTGTCGTTTCACCCGCTGTTCATCGGCGGCGACCCGTTTCGCGTGACCTCGATGTATATCCTCGTCAGCCACCTGGAGAGCCAGTTCGGCGTGCATTACGCCATGGGCGGGGTGCAGGCGATTGCCGATGCCATGGCGCGGGTTATCCGCGACCAGGGCGGCGACATCAAGATGTCCACGGAAGTTGATGAAGTTACAGTCGAAAATGGTCGTGCGTCTGGTGTTCGTCTGGCCGATGGCACCCAGCTTCGCGCCGATGTGACCATCTCGAACGCCGATGCCGGGCACACCTATACCCGCCTGCTGCGCAATCGCCCGCGCCGCCGCTGGACCGATGCCAAGGTCAAGCGCCAGCGCTGGTCAATGGGTCTCTTCGTGTGGTATTTCGGCACGCGCGGCACGCGCGACATGTGGGCTGATGTGGGCCATCACACCATCGTCGTGGGGCCGCGCTACCGCGAGCATATCAAGGATATCTTCATCCGCGGGCGCCTGGCCGACGATATGAGCCTCTATGTCCACCGCCCCTCTGTCACCGACCCGTCGGTTGCGCCCGATGGCGATGACACGTTCTACGTGCTTAGCCCCGTGCCGCATTTGGGCCATGACAACGGGGTGGATTGGGCGGTGGAAGAAGAACCTTACCGCCAGAAAATGCTGGAAATGCTGGAAGAACGGCTGTTGCCCGGCCTGTCAGAGCGCGTGTCAGAGAGCCTTGTTTTTACCCCCGAAACCTTCCGCGACCGGTACCTGTCGCCGCTTGGGGCGGGCTTTTCCATTGAGCCGCGCATCCTGCAAAGCGCCTGGTTCCGGCCGCATAACGTGTCCGAAGAACTGCCGGGGCTATACCTGGCCGGCGCGGGCACCCATCCCGGCGCCGGTGTTCCGGGTGTGATCGGCACGGCAGAGGTGATGGGCCAGCTTGTTCCAGACGCGCCCCGCCCCGTGGCCGCCCCTTTGCCCATGGCCGCGGAATGAGCGCCGAGGCGGACCTGGCCGAATGCCGCGCCGCGATCCGCACCGGGTCGCTGTCATTTCATGCGGCATCGAAATTGCTGCCCGCGAAGGTGCGCGATCCGTCCCTGGTGCTTTACGCCTTCTGCCGCCTTGCGGATGACGAGGTCGACGAAGGCGCCGCCCCCATTCAAGCGGTGCTGCACCTGCAAGACCGGCTGGACCGCGCTTATGCCGGGCGGCCCTATGATGCGCCCATCGACCGCTGCTTCGCCCGCATGATCGAGGCACATTCCCTGCCCCGCGCCCTGCCGGACGCTTTGTTGGAAGGGCTGGCCTGGGACGCAGAGGAGCGCCAGTATCACAGCCTGTCGCAGGTGCTGGACTATTCGGCGCGCGTCGCCGCCGTGGTCGGCGTCATGATGTGCGTGCTGATGGGGGTGCGCGACCGTCACCGGCTGGCGCGGGCCTGCGATCTTGGGCTGGCCATGCAACTGACCAATATCGCGCGCGACGTGGGCGCGGATGCTGCGCTTGGCCGCATCTACCTGCCGCGCGACTGGTTCGCAGAGGCAGGCCTCGACCCGGATGCTTTCCTGCGCGACCCGCGGCCAACACCCGAGATTCGCGCCATGACCGCACGCCTGCTGCAACAGGCCGACCGCCTGTATCTGCGCGCGGAACCCGGCATTGCCGATCTTCCGCTGGGCTGCCGGCCCGGCATTTTTGCCGCGCGCCATATCTACGCGGGCATTGGCGGGGCGGTGCGCGCGCGCGGATGCGACAGTGTGACGGGGCGCGCGCATACGGGCAAGCAGCGCAAGCTGGGCTGGCTGGCGCTGTCGGGCCTGCGCGCGGGGCTCAGCACCATCCAGCCGCGCATGGCCACGCTTTACGCCGCCGCCGCGCCCGAAGTGGCGTTCCTGGTCGATGCCGCCGCCGGGCGCGCGCCCGCCAGCCGGTCCGATACGCTGATCGACGCGCTGGCACGGTTGCGTGCGCAGGACATTGCGCGTCGCAATGCACAAATCGGTCTCGACCAGCGCAGCGCTTGACTTATATCTGAGCATACACCACGCAGACCCGACGCGCCCGCAAGGGCGCCCCGTATAAGGCTTGCCCCCGCGAGGGGGCGCAATTAGGTCGGACCCACTTGGCCGGAAAAGGTGCGCGTATGGACTGGATGCTGTTTCTGACCTTCTTCGCTGCCTGCGGTGCCGCGGCGACCACCGGGGCCATGTTCGAGCCGGGCACATGGTATGACAAGCTCGACAAACCCGCCTGGACACCTCCGGGCATCGTGTTTCCGATTGTCTGGCTGTTTCTTTACCTGTCGATGTCTTACGCCGCCATGCGCGTGGCGCAAGTGGATGGCGCGCAGCAAGCGCTCGCGCTATGGGCCATGCAGATCGCGTTCAACACGCTTTGGTCACCGGTCTTTTTCGGGTTGCGCCGGATGCGCGCGGCCATGGTCGTCGTGTGTTGCCTGTGGGGGGCCGTCGCGCTGACAATGGTCGCGTTCTACATGATTGATCCGGTCGCAGGTGCGCTGATGGCCCCCTATCTGATTTGGGTGACGATCGCGGCGGCACTCAATTTCTCGGTCTGGCAGCGCAACCCGCAATTTGCCTGATTGGTCAGTGGTTGAGCGACGCTTCGGCCAACTCGCCCGCACCCGCGATCCCGAAAATTTGCGTAGCATGGTCGCGCAGGTAGATGCGCAGCCACGGCGTGAACCGCTCGGGGTAGCTTTCGACCACCGCATTCAGGGAGGACAGGTTGATCCAGTCAGTATCTGCCACCTCTTCGGGGTTGGGCGCGATGGTCAGGTCCGGCATGGCGCGTGCCGTGTAGACCTGCACCAGTTCGTGCTCGATCAGCCCGCCGCCCACATCGGCGCGGTACTCGATTTCGGCCACATGGCGCAGGGGCAGCCCGGTGATTCCCATCTCCTCGTCCAGCCGTCGGTTGGCGCAATCCAGGTCGGATTCGCCCCAATGCGGATGCGTGCAGCAGGTATTCGTCCACAGCCCCGGCGTATGGTATTTATGGCCCGCGCGGCGTTGCAGCAGCACGCGGTCGCCCTCGGTCACGAACACGCTGATCGCCATGTGCTTCAGCCCGCGCCTGTGCACCTCCAGCTTGTCGATCGGGCGCAGGACGCCATCTTCCCATGCGGGGATCAGCCAGCTCATGTGAAGTTCGGGCGCACAAGCCCGCTTAGGTGTAACAGGTTTTTCACACCAATGCGCAGATGCGCCATGGGGCGCGCGGCGACCAGTTTCTTGTTCATGTAAGCCTCGAATGTCAGGCGCTGCACGTCGATGTCATGGCACAGGCTGACGAAACGTTCACGCCGGTCGTCGGACTTGTAATAGGCGTCCTGCATCGAGCGCAACACCTTGAACACGGTTTTATGTTCGCGCATGAACAGCTTGCGCGCCAGTGCCAGGTCTTTCGCCTTGCCCGATGCCAGCGCGGCTTGCGCCGCCGTGGCCGCGACACGACCGCCGACCATGGCGTAGTAAATCCCCTCTCCCGAGCTTGGCGCGACCACGCCCGCCGCGTCGCCCGCCAGCACCACGTCGCGGCCATTGTCCCACCGGTCCATCGGGTGCAGCGGGATGGGTGCGCCTTCGCGGCGGATGGTGTCGCAACCGCTCAGGCCCGACATGGCGCGCAGATCG
>JAAAPG010000073.1 GCA_009908405.1 Alphaproteobacteria bacterium
CATGGCTCCTGTCACTCTGCCCTTGGCCATCACGACCGGGCGGGGGATAGCATATTGGGGCCTTCCCCAACCGAACAAGGGACGAACCGTCGCGTCCCGCGACGTGGCCCGCTTCCATGTCCGGCATTTATGCGCTTGGGCCGGGTCTGTCCAGCCACCAGCCGGGGCGGATGTCGCTTTGCACCGTGAAGCGCCGCTAATTGGCGATGAAGGCAGGGTCTCAGTTTGTAGAACGGGCGCTATACCCGCCTGACCCCTCAGGACGGGCCAGAGGGAGTGTTCAACATGGCAGAACCAGCGACGGATACGAGCAGCGCGGCAAGCGGGCGGCGCGGGCGCAGCGGTGGCGGCGGGGCGGCCCGGCGCGCGGCGCGCTCTGCGGTCAGCCTGGAAACCGCCAAGTATATCGAACGCAACATTCCCAATATGGACGTGCTGAACGAAGAGGCGCTGGCCATCATCGAGGCCAATGCCGAAACCGTTCTGGCCGAGATCGGCGTGAGTTTCGTCGACAACCCCGCCGCGCTGGACCGCTGGCGCGACGCGGGCGCCGAGGTCGAGGGGGAGCGCGTGCGCATCCCGCGCGGGCTGGCGCGCCAGCTTTGCGCCACCGCGCCCGGCAGTTTCACCCAGCACGCCCGCAACCCGGCGCGCAACGTCGAAATCGGCGGGCGCAACCTGGTGCTGGCCCCGGTCTATGGCCCGCCCTTCGTGCGCGATATCGCCGGGGGCCGCCGTTACGCCACGATGGACGATTTCCGCAACTTCGTGAAACTGGCCTATATGTCGAAATGGTTGCACCATTCCGGCGGCACGGTCTGCGAACCGACCGACATCGCCGTGAACAAGCGCCATCTGGACATGCTGCACGCGCATATGACGCTGTCGGACAAGCCCTTCATGGGGTCCGTGACCGACCCGACCCGCGCGGCGGATTCGGTCGAAATGGCGAAACTGTTGTTCGGGGCAGAGTTTGTCGACCAGAACACGGTCATGACATCGCTCATCAACGTCAACAGCCCGCTGACCTTCGATTCCGTCATGATCGGCGCGCTGGAGGTTTATGCGAAGGCAAACCAAGCCTGCATCATCTCGCCGTTCATTGTCGGCGGTGCGATGGCGCCGACCACGGTCGCGGGCACGCTGACGCAGGTTCTGGCAGAGGTTCTGGCCGGTGTCGCCTATTCCCAGCTTGTCCGCCCCGGCGCGCCGATCATCATGGGAACCTTTGTCACATCCATCGACATGAACAGCGGTGCGCCCACTTTCGGCACACCCGAAGCGGCGCTGATTACCTATGGCGTGGGCCAGTTGGCGCGGCGCCTGGGCCTGCCCTACCGGTCGGGCGGGTCGTTCTGCGGCTCGAAACTGCCCGATGCGCAGGCCGGGTATGAAACCTCCAGCAGCCTGAACGTGGCACTCCTGGCCGGGGTGAATTTCATGCTGCATTCCTGCGGCTGGCTGGAAGGCGGGCTTGTGGCGTCTTACGAGAAATTCGTGATGGATGCCGACCAGCTTGGCACGCTGCACCATCTGGCCAAGGGGGTGGACCTCTCCGAAAACGGCCAGGCCATGGATGCCCTGCGCGAGGTCGGCCCCGGCGGGCATTTCCTGGGTTGCGCGCATACGCAGGCGAACTTCAAAGAGGCCTTCTGGCGGTCCGATCTGCTGGATTACAAACCGTTCGAAACATGGGACGAAGAGGGCGCGCGCGATACGCAAACGCTGGCAAGCGCGCGCGTGGCCAAGCTGCTGGCCGATTACCAACAGCCAAGCATCGACCCGGCCATCAACGACGCGCTGAGCGATTACGTCGCGCGGCGCAAGGCGTCGGAACCCGACGCTTTCGGCTGATCGCGCACAGCACCTGCCAAGCAAAAAGGGCCGCCCTGCCGGGTGGCCCTTTCGCGTTTGCGGGGCGGCGCGATCAATCCGCGCCGCGCGCCGCGTTCCTGGGCGTCAGGAACCCGCGCTGAATGGCAAAGGCCAGCGCCAGCGTGCCAAGCCCGATGACGTCCGATATCCATCCACCCGCGATCATCGCCAAGGCCCCCACGCCGATCACCACGCGCAAATACGGGTTCACCTTGCCGAACAGCCAGCCCTGCACCGCCGCGGCCAACAGGAACACGCCCAGCGCGGCCGTGACGAACACGTGCAGCACGTCCAGCCATGTCCCCTGCATCAGCAAGGCGTCGTTGTAGAAGAACATGAAGGGCACGACGAAGGCGGCGATCCCGATCTTGAAGGACGTCACAGAGGTTTCTATCGGGTTTGCCCCCGAAATCCCCGCCGCCGCGTAGGATGCCAGCGCCACGGGCGGCGTGATCGCCGACAGCACCGCGTAGTAGAACACGAAGAAATGCGCCGTCAGTTGCGGGATGCCAAGATTGACCAGGCCCGGTGCCACGACCGATGCGGCCACCGCATAGGCCGCCGTGGTGGGCATGCCCATCCCCAGCAGGATCGCGATGCACATGGCGAAGAACAGCGCCAGAAGCTGGCTGACACCGGCCAGCCCCAACAGCAGGTTGGAAAACCGCGCGCCGACCCCGGTGAGCGAAATGACCCCCACGATGATCCCCGCGCAAGCGCAGACAACGATGATCTGGATCGACATCTGCCCGGCATTCTCGAAGGCTTTGTAGATTGCCTTCAGGTCCATCCGGTAGGGCGTCAGCCATGACACCACCGCCGCCGAAATCGTCGCCAGCGTGCCCGCTCGGATCACCGAATAGCCCTGGAACAGCGCCACGATCAGGATGATGATGGGCAGGAACAGGAAGATTTTCTTCAGCAGGTCCGGCAGCTTGGGCAGTTCTTCCTTGCGCATGCCGCGCATGCCAAGTTTCGCGGCCTCGAAATCCACCATCAGGTAGACGCAGGCGAAATACAGCACCGCTGGGATGATCGCGGCGATGGCGATGTCCTGATAGGCAATGCCGGTGATCTCGGCCATGATGAACGCCCCTGCGCCCATGATCGGCGGCATGATCTGCCCGCCGGTGCTGGCCGCGGCCTCGACCGCGCCCGCGGTTTTCTTGGGGTAGCCGACCTTTTTCATCAGCGGAATGGTCAACGAGCCCGTCGCGACGACGTTGCCCGCGCTGGTGCCGTTGATCATGCCCATCAGGCCGGACGCGAAGATCGACACTTTCGCAGGCCCGCCCCGCGCGCGCCCTGCCGTGGCAAAGGCGAAGTTGACGAAGTAATCCCCGACCTTCGACGCCGACAAGAACGCCGCGAAAATGATGAACAGGATAATATAGGTCGAGGACACCGCCGTGGTCGGCCCCAGGATGCCCGCATCGGTGTAGACCTGGCTGAAGAACCGCTCCCACGAAATGGCGGGGGCGTTCAGAAAGCCGGGCAGGTATTGGCCGGTGAATACGTAGACCAGGAACACGACAGCGATGATGACCAGCGCCAGACCGGCCACGCGGCGCGTCAGTTCCAGAATAAGCAAGGTTCCCGCAAGCGCCGCGATGGAAATACCGATGGGCGCGAAGGGCGTGCCGGTGGAATTGCGCATAAGCGTGCCGAACATGACGATCAGGTAGGTCGCCACCGCGATCGCGCAGATGCCCAGCACAAGGTCGGTCACGGAAAACATGTGGCGCGGCAGGCGTTCGACCCATGACAGACCGATCGCACCGACGGTTGCAACCATCAGCGGAATGCCGAACAGGTAGATTTCCCGGAATTTCAGCGTCGCGTCCATGCCGTTCCACATGACACCGCCTTCGATCAGCGTGCCGAACCATGCGGCGCCCCCCACCGCGAACAGCGCGGGCAACATCAAAAGCCACGACAGGCCGCGCAGCAGCGGGTTGGGGGTGATCGTCTGGCCATCGCTATCGGCGAACCGAACCGAGGCGAACAGCATGAAGCCCAGCAACAAGGCGCCCGCGACATGGACAATGCGGAAATTCCACGTCTCCATCGGGAAACGCGGCAGGAACGGGACGGTCACGCCGGTCCAGTCACCAATGGACAACCCGTTCAGCGCCGCCATGTGAAAGGCCGCGTAAAACGCCGACATGATGCTGGCGACAATCATCAGCTTGCCGCTGAACTGCCGGGCATTGCCGACGACGGGTTCTTCGTCGATCCCTTCGGCGACAATCGGAGAGATCTCTTCGGGTGTTTTGTCTGACACGGGTGGCACCTGCTGGCATGGGAACGCGGGCCATGTGCAGCCCGAAAAAAGGCCACCCCCAATGGGCGGGGATGGCCTGGCCGATCAGCGTATCAGCCGCCGTAGATCATGTCGGCGGGGATATCCGCATCGGCGTTTTCCTGGAACCAGCGGGCCGCACCGGGATGCCATTTCAGCACGGTGTTCTTGTCCCAGTTCTCTGGCAGGGTGGACCGTGCGGCGCGGTGAATGTTCACCATACGCTCATTGTCCGACATCACCACGTTGGTTGCTTCGTAGACGAAGCTCTCGGGCAGGTCGCAATTGGCCACCGCGAAGTTCCACATCGACACCGAGCGCGCGGGCGCTTCCAGCGTGGTATAGGTGTCGGCGGCAATCTCGAAGGCCGATACGGGGAACGACTCCATGATCGCGGCTTGCTCTTCGTCGGTGAACTCGATGATGTTCACGTCGGTCTGAACTTCCAACTGGCTGACAGCCGGAACCGGCACGCCGGCAGCAAAGGCGATCACGTCCAGCAACCCGTCCTGCAACTGGCCACCAAGGTCGGTCCAGCCACCGTTGCGGCGCTCGAAATTCACGCCCAGCGTTTCCATCATGCGCGGGAAATACGTGTCAGAGGTTGACCCGGCCGGGCCAAAACCGATGCGCGCGCCATCCGGGATGTCCGCGACGGATTCGATGCCCGAAGACGACAGCGCGGTCACGCTGAAGGGCGTCTGGTACATCGGGAACATCGCGCAGGCCTTGTCCATCGCCAGGCCGGGGGCAATCGGGTTGGTGCCTGCCAGCGATTCCGCCGCCGGGCCCATGGTGGACATGCCGAACGCGGCGTCCCCGGTATGGACCAGCGCCATGTTCTGCATCGGGCCGCCGGTGACCTCGCCGCCGCCGGACAGGCCGAGTTCTTCGGCCACGAGGTTCGCCCAGCCAGAGCCATAGGCAAAATAGGTGCCGCCCTGGCTTGCGGTGCCAACGGTGAAGCTGGCGGGCCAGCCGTCACGATCCTGGGCATGGCCCATGGATGCGGTCACGAGTGCAGCAGCGGCCAAGGCCGTGAATTTGGTATAACGCATGAAGATCCTCCCGTGGATTCGCGTATTTTCGATGTCCCTGCCGCCCCCTCACTTGAGCGGCAAAGCACGCGCCAAAAGGATAGCGCACAAGAGGCCATTGCAAGCATGGCGACGGTTCGAAACGATGTTAGCGCCGCGAAAAGCGGGTTATGTGTAGGAATCTACCCATCACGGGCATGTCATGTGTCGAATGCTACTCATCCGATGACCCATCCTGGAATTGCGACTTGTCGATCCCGTGCCGCGTCAGCTTGTCGTAAAGCGCCTTGCGCGACAGTCCGAGCGATTCGTAGACGGGTTTGAGCGCGCCGCGATGCCGGACCAGCGCATCGACCAGCAGCTTGCGTTCATGCGCGGCCATCAGGTCGGACAGGTGCGCGGTGCCGGTATCGGCGGCGGGCGTATCCAGGTCGGCCACCCCCAGCGCGTGCCGTTCGGCGGCGTTGCGCAGTTCGCGGACATTGCCGGGCCAGTCCAGCCCCGAAAGCTGCGCCAGCATGGCCGGGTTCGGGCGGCGCGCGCCCAGGCTGTGGCGGGCCTGCGCACTGGCCAGAAGCTGCGTGAACAGCGCCGGGATGTCCTCTGCCCGGTCGCGCAGGGGCGGCACCGTCAGGCTGACCGCGTTCAGCCGATAGAGCAGGTCGGGCCGAAACCGGCCCTCCGCGGCCAAGGTTTCCAGTGGCACGCGACTTGTGGCGATGAACCGCACGTCCAGCTCGCGCGTCTCGTTCGACCCGAGGGGGGAAATCACCCGCTCCTCGACCACGCGCAGGAACTTGGCTTGCA
>JAAAPG010000226.1 GCA_009908405.1 Alphaproteobacteria bacterium
CTGCCCGGTGCAGGACACCGGGCAGTTCGTCGTTTTCAGGTCAGATCAGCACCAATCGCGATCGTCGGAATCATCATCGTCCTCATCCTCGGGATGCTCTTCATCCTCGGCATCGCCGGTGCCGAGCTGTGCGAGCAGATCGTCATCCTCACTCATCGGCTCCAGCGCGAGATTGCCGTCATCATCCTCGGTCAAGGTGTAATCGTAATAGGCCTCGTTGCCATCGGCGTCGGTACCGACGAGCGTAACCTGGTAGACCTCGCCAACATCGACGCCCTTTTCATCCAGATCATCCAGGACTTTTGCCTCGGCCTCTTCCAGCGGGAGCTCTTCGAAGGTCGTGCCCTCGGGCAATTCGACCTCGACCACCTGCGCCCAACCTTCGGGCGACAGCTCGCTTGTAGAGCCATCTTCGTTGACGGTACTGTAGAAGAACTTCATCTTGGCAATATCGCCGCCTTTATTGCCACCATCGTGACCACCGGAGCCGCCGCTACCGCGCGAGCCGGACCCCTTGGACCCACGGCTGCCACGCGAGCCCCGGCCATGCGAACCACGGCTGCCACGCGAGCCGCTGCCGCGCGAACCGGACCCTTTATCGCCATGCGAGCCACCACCCGACTCATCATCATTCTTGTTGTAGTGGGCATTCTTCCAATTGAAGCCCCAGTTAAAGAACTTGAAAAACATCGTCGCACTCCTTTGACTGAATTTCCGTCGACACGCGTCGTGGCGTTAAGGAATGCTTAAGCGCGAAACAGGGCAGTTCAGTTCGAAAACAGCCGCATTTGCGCCTAAATTCGTAATTAATTCATAGCATTAGTTACATTTCAGAAACAGTCATGCCCAGCGCAGCGGTTTTCAACAGTTTTGTGAAACTGCGCTGCGCCGCAGTGACGCATTTGTCCGAGCACCAATCAGGGCGAGATTCGTAGCTTCGACTCGCTCTCGCGCTACACCTCTTCGACCAGAACGACACCATCCAGCGATTTGACAGCGCCCCTCACCTGCGGGGTGATGGCAAAAAGCTGGCCGGTGTCGATGTCGTATTCCTGTCCGCGCTCCGCGTCGGTCACGCAAAACCACAACGGCCCGCGCGCCTGCCCCTTGCCGTGGCGCGCCAGCAGGTTGGCCACGGCGCCAATGGCGTCGGGCCTGTCCACATGCACGCGCAGACCCGCCGCGCCTGCATCGGCCACGACCGCATCAATCGGCTGAATGCCGCGCGCCAGCAGTTTCAGCGTGTCGGCCTCCATCGTCGCCTCGACCGAAATGACCACGTTCTGACCCGGTTCCAGGTGTTGCCGGCCCGCTTCCAGCGCCTCGGAAAACACCGTCACTTCGTACAGGCCCGTCGGATCGGACAGTTGCACAAAGGCAAAACGATTGCCGCGCGCCGATTTGCGTTCCTGCCGGGACGACACGGCGCCCGCGATCTTTGCGGCAATGCCGCCGCCCTTGGCCTGTTTTTCAATCTCGGCCAGTGTCAGCACTTTCTTGCGTTTCAGCGCGCCTGCGTAATCGTCCAGCGGATGGCCGGACAGGTAGAACCCGACGGCCTGATGTTCGGCGGCCAGCCGTTCCGTGGGCAGCCAATCCTCGACCGCGGCCATGCGGGGTTCGGGAATATCCGTGCCCGCCTCGCCAAAAAGCGAGACCTGATTGGACGCCCGCGCCTCGAACACCGCGGCCGAATAGGTCACAAGCCCATCCAGGCTGTCGAACACCCGGCGGCGGTTGCGGTCCAACTGGTCGAACGCCCCCGCCCGTGCGAGCATTTCCAGCGACCGCTTGCCGACGCGCTTCAGGTCCACGCGGCGGGCCATGTCGAACAGCGTGGCAAAAGGTTTGTCGCCGCGCCCGTCGACCAGCAGGCGCATGGCATCGACACCCACGTTTTTCAGCGCGCCCAAGGCATAGACCAGGGCGCCCTCCTTCACATCGAAGCGCGCGCGCGAGCGATTCACGCATGGCGGGATGACGGCGATGTTCAGCCGGTCCACCTCGCGTTTATACACCGCCAGTTTCTCGGTCAGGTGAATATCGCAATTCATGACCCCGGCCATGAATTCGACCGGGTAATTCGCTTTCAGGTAGCCCGTCTGGTAGCTGACCACGGCATAAGCGGCGGCGTGCGACTTGTTGAAGCCGTAATTGGCGAATTTTTCCAGCAGGTCGAACACCTCGCCTGCCTTTTTCTCATCCACCCCGTTCGCGATCGCGCCCTTCACGAATTTCGGGCGCTCCTTGGCCATCTCCTCGGCGATCTTCTTGCCCATGGCGCGGCGCAGCAGGTCGGCCTGCCCCAGCGAATACCCCGCCATGACCTGCGCGATCTGCATCACCTGTTCCTGGTAGACGATGATGCCTTGGGTTTCCTCAAGGATATAATCAATCGAGGGGTGGATGGATTCGAGCGCCTTTTGCCCGTTCTTCACCTCGCAATAGGTGGGGATATTCTCCATCGGGCCGGGGCGATAGAGCGCCACCAGCGCCACGATATCCTCGATGCAGGTCGGTTTCATGCGCCGCAGCGCATCCATCATGCCGGTGCTTTCCACCTGGAACACGGCCACGGTGCGGGCACTGGCGTAAAGCTTGTAGGTGGCTTCATCATCGAGCGGGATCTGGTTGATGTCCAGATCCACCCCGCGCCGTTTCAGCAGATCGACCGCGTTCTGGATGACCGTCAGGGTTTTCAGGCCCAGAAAGTCGAACTTGACCAAACCCGCCTGTTCCACCCATTTCATGTTGAATTGCGTGGCCGGCATGTCGGACCGCGGGTCACGATAGAGCGGCACCAACCGGTCCAGCGGGCGATCCCCGATCACGACTCCCGCCGCGTGGGTGGACGCGTTGCGCAACAGCCCTTCGACCTTTTGCGCATGGGTCAGCAGGCGGTCGACCACCTCTTCCGATTTGGCCATTTCGCGCAGGCGCGGCTCATCCGTCAGCGCTTTTTCAATGCTGACGGGTTTGACCCCCTCGACCGGGATCATCTTGGACAGTTTATCGACCTGCCCGAAGGGCAGTTGCAGCACGCGGCCCACATCGCGCACGGCGGCCTTGGACAGAAGCGCGCCGAAAGTGATGATCTGGCCAACCTTGTCATGGCCGTACTTGTCTTGGGTGTAGCGGATGACCTCTTCCCGGCGGTCCATGCAGAAGTCGATGTCGAAATCGGGCATGGAGACACGTTCGGGGTTCAGGAACCGCTCGAACAACAGCTTGTAGCGCAGCGGGTCCAGATCGGTGATGGTCAGCGCGTAGGCCACAAGGCTGCCCGCGCCCGACCCGCGGCCCGGCCCGACGGGGATATCCTGCTCCTTGGCCCATTTGATGAAATCGGCCACGATCAGGAAATAGCCGGGAAAGCCCATGCCTTCGATGATGCCGAGTTCAAACTCCAGCCGCTTTTCATAGTCTTCGACCGGGGCGGCATGGGGGATCACGGCCAAACGTGCGGCCAGCCCTTCCTTCGCCTGGCGGCGCAGCTCCTCGACCTCGTCCTCGGCAAAGCGCGGCAGGATGGGTGCGCGTTTCTCGGCCTTGAAGGCGCACCGGCGCGCGATCTCGACCGTGTTGTCCAACGCTTCGGGCAGGTCGGCAAAGAGCGCCGCCATTTCTTCGGGCGATTTCAGGTAATGCTGCGGCGTCAGGCGGCGGCGCGGCGCAGCTTGGTCCACATAGGCGCCTTCCTTGATGCAGAGCAGCGCATCATGCGCCTGATACATGTCCGCATCGGGGAAATAAGCATCATTCGTCGCCACCAGCGGCAGGCCCATCTCATACGCCATTTCGACAAAGGGCAGTTCGGTGACGCGCTCGGCCTCCATCATCTGCCCGTCCTCGCCCGCGTGGCGCTGCAATTCGACATACAGACGGTCCGGGAACGCGCGCGCCAGACGGTCCATCAACGCCCGCGCCTTGGGCATCTGGTTGGTCTGGATCAGCTTGCCAAGGGCACCCTCGGCCCCGCCGGTCAGGCAAATGACACCATCCGAATGCGCCTCCAGCTCCTCCAGCGTGATCTGCGGGACGGGGCGGTCCTTGGGCAGATACAGGCAGGAATTGAGCGCCATCAGGTTCATGTAGCCCGCTTCCGACTGCGCCAGCAGCACCACGGGCGCGGGCATCCGCAGCTTTTCACCCGGCGCGGGCGGGTCATAGGCCAGCGACACCTGGCAACCCAGAATCGGCTGCACCCCAAGCCCCGACGCCAGAACCGAGAATTCCAGCGCTGCGAACATGTTGTCGGTATCCGTGACAGCGATCGCCGGGTAGCCCTTGTCGGCGCAGGTTTTCACCAGCTTCTTCAAGGGCACGGCCCCTTCCAGAAGCGAATATTCAGTATGGGTGCGCAGGTGGATGAAGCGGGGGGCTTGGGTCATGCCGCCATGTTACCGGCACCGCCCGGAACACGAAAGGTGCAATGGCCATCTTGCAGGCAGATTTCGGGACCGGGCAGACCGCATGCAGCTTTCGCTTGCCCTTTGGTCTTTGTCGCGGTTTGGTATGGGGCAGTTTCACGCAGCACGGGTTCAGCCGAAAAAATGACAGACGCAGCACCCCTGATGCAGCTTTCCGGCCTGACCAAGGCCTATCCGGGCGTGGTGGCGAATGATGACGTGTCCTTCGACATCGGCCCCGGCCAGATACACGCGCTGCTTGGCGAAAACGGCGCGGGCAAATCCACTCTGGTGAAAATGATCTACGGGCTGGTGAAACCCGATGCGGGCGCGATGCGGCTGCGCGGGGCCGATTACGCACCCGCAAAGCCGTCTGACGCGCGCCAAAGCGGTATTGCCATGGTGTTCCAGCATTTCAGCCTGTTCGAGGCGCTGGACGTGGCCGAAAACGTCGCCCTCGGCATGGAAAACCCGCCGCCCCTGCGCGATCTGGCCACCCGCATTCGCGACGTGTCCGAGGCCTACGGCCTGCCCTTGGACCCTGCACGCCTTGTCGGCGAATTGTCGGCGGGCGAACGCCAGCGGGTCGAGATCATTCGCTGCCTGCTGCAAGACCCCAAGCTGCTGATCATGGACGAACCCACCAGCGTTCTGACCCCGCAAGAGGTCGAGATCCTGTTCCGCACCCTGCGCAAGCTGTCGGATGAGGGCACGGCGATCCTGTATATCAGCCACAAGCTGGACGAGATTCGCAGCCTGTGTTCCGAAGCGACCATCCTGCGCGGCGGCAAGAAGGTGGCCACCTGCGACCCGCGCGAGAAATCAGCGCGCGAGCTGGCGGAGCTGATGGTCGGGCAGTTGCTGACCCCGCCCGAGCGCCCCGCCCGCCCCTTTGGCGATGTGGTCTTGCAGCTGGACGGGCTGTCGCTGGCGTCGAACAACCCGTTCGGGACATCGTTGAAGGACATCCATTTCGCCCTGCGCGCGGGAGAGGTGCTGGGCATTGCCGGTGTTGCGGGCAACGGGCAGGATGAATTGCTGCTGGCCTTGTCAGGTGAAATGGCCAGCCCACCCGACCGTGTGCGCCTGCTGGGTCAGCCCGTGGGCCATCTGGGGCCGAACGGGCGGCGGGGGCTGGGCGTGGTTGCCGCGCCCGAAGAACGGCTGGGCCACGCCGCCGCGCCGGATATGTCGCTGACGGAAAACGCCTACCTGTCGGGGGCGCAGCGCAAGGGACTGTCAAGCAACGGCTTTGTTGACTGGGGCAAAACCCGCGGTTTTGCCGAAGGCATCATCGCGCGGTTCGACGTGCGCACGCCGGGGCCGCATGTGGTCGCCCGCGCGCTGTCGGGCGGCAATTTGCAGAAATTCGTCATCGGTCGAGAGATCGAGCAGAACCCGGCGGTGATTGTCGTGAACCAGCCCACGTGGGGGGTCGATGCATCCGCCGCCGCCACCATCCGCCAAGCCCTGCTGGATCTTGCCAGCCAAGGCGCGGGCGTGGTGGTCATCTCGCAAGACTTGGACGAACTGCTGGACGTGGCCGACAGTTTCGCCGCCCTGAACGCGGGCCACCTGACCGCGCCGCGC
>JAAAPG010000188.1 GCA_009908405.1 Alphaproteobacteria bacterium
GATGATCCGGGGCAGGCGCTGGATGACGCGTCCTTGACCGACAGCGTCAGCGCGCTGATCGCGCAGGACACCACCGATCATGACTTTGTCGATCTGGATGCGCAGGACGACCCCGCTCTGGATGCGCCGGACACGTCCGAATTGCCGCATGACACGGCCCGCGGCGCAGAAGAAGAAACGGCCGCCGACGTGACCTTTGCCGAGCCAGGCATTGCCAATGCCGCGATGTCGATGCCCTCGCAGCCGGATGACGAGGACGATTTCGGCTTGTTCGACGAAGACGACCCAGAGATCGAAGATACGCCGGCAACGCCAACCGCACCTGTGCCGGACACCGCGGCGCAGACCGGGCACACCGACGCGGACGCATTTGCAGATGACGCCGATGACATGGTCGCCGACGATGCCGCCGACCCCGTCGCTTCGGGCGATGTCGCGGATGACACGTTCGAAGAACTGGATGACCGCGCTGACGATGGCTTGGATGGTTTCGACCGTGTCGACCCGACCGCGGACACCGAAGAGGCAGAGATCGCGTCGCAGGTCGACATGTTCGACGACGCCGAGTTCGAAGCCGAGCTGGAACGCGAACTGGCCGACGCGGACCGCAAGGAACAAGAACACCAGTCGATCGACAGCCTCCGCAGCGAGATCCGCGAAGTTCTGGGCAACACGGGTTTGCCCGATGGGTCCGAAAGCGCGCTGGTTGAGGAACTGGCAGAGATCGAACAGGAAGCGGTCATCAAGCACCCGCATTTCGACCGCAAGCTCAAGAAGCGGATTCCCGGCGACACCGATATCACCGCCGAACGCCTGCTGGAAACCGCCAACTCGGAACTGGGCGAACGCGATACGCAGCGCCGTCGCAAGACGTTCGAGCACATCAAGGTGGCTGTTGCCGCGACCCGCGCCGAAGAAGCCGTTGAAGGCCCGCGCCGCCGCGACATCGAACAGGACCGCGAGATCGACAAGTATCGGGCCGGTATGGACACGCCTGCCCCCCTTGAACCGGCCGTGATACGTTCCGAGCAGCTTGCCAAGACCCGCCCCGACCCCGCCGACTTGCAGGACACGGGCGCCATGGATGACACGGTTCGGGATGAAGAGGACACCGGCTCCGCTGATGCGGCCCCTGTCACCGCCCCGGAGCCCGCGGAAACTCCGCGTCGCCCCGCAGCCCCGGCCCCGGCCGCGCAACAGGCCGCGCCGGACGCGGGCGCTGTTGCGCCGCGCCCGCGCCGTCCCGCCATGGTGGGCGAGCGCCGCACCGAACGGCCCAAGACGTCCCGCACCCCTTTGGTGCTTGTGTCGGAACAACGCGTCGACAGCGCGCCCCAAGCCAGCGACGGCCCCGTGCGCCCACGCCGCGTGCGCACCAGCGCGGCGGCGGAAGCCGTCGCAGTCGAGGCCGAACAGCAGCCGGTCGCACCCGACACGCTGAATGCCTTCAAGTCCTTCGCGGATGATGTCGACGCATGGTTGCTGGACGACCAGATCGAAGCCGCCGCCGCGTATTCGACCCATATCCTGGGACGGGACGAATTTTCGCGTCCGGAATTGGTCAAGTTCGTTCTGGCCTACAACGCCGACAAGGAAGTCAGCCGCGAGGACATGCTGCGCGGCTTTGGCACGCTTCTGCGCGAAGGTCGGCTGGAACGTGGCAGCGCCGGAACTTTCCGTCTTGCTCCCGCCTCGGAATATGACGAACCGGCCCGCAATTACGCCCGGCGATAAGCGCCTTCAAACAACGAAAAAGCCCCGGCCGATGCGCCGGGGCTTTTTGCGTTCCGCGGGGTTAGTCCGGTGGTGCGTCCGGGTCGGGTTTGCCCACGCCCAGAAACACCTTTTTCAGCGGGAAGGTCCAGACAATGCCCAGGACGACATAGATCAACAACTCCACCAGGAAGGGCGGACGGTCGAACATCTCGACCAGATTGACGGCCACCACGATGTACAGCGGCAAGGCCACCACGATGGCGAAAATCGACCAGCGTTTGCGGGCTTTGTAGGATAAGGGCATCAATCCTCGAACGGGTCTGTGACAAGAATGGTATCTTCGCGTTCCGGTGACGTGCTAAGTAGGGCCACCGGGCAGCCGATCAACTCCTCCACGCGGCGGACATACTTGATGGCGTTGGCCGGCAGATCGGCCCAACTGCGCGCGCCCTCGGTGGACTCGGCCCAGCCCGGCATTTCTTCATAGACCGGGGTGCACCGTGCCTGCGCGTCGGACGCTGTGGGCAGGTAATCCATGATCCGCCCGTCCAGATTGTAGCCCACGCAGATTTTCAGCCTCTCGAACCCGTCGAGCACGTCGAGCTTTGTCAGCGCGATGCCGTTCACGCCCGATGTGGCGCAGGTTTGCCGCACCAGGCAGGCATCGAACCAGCCGCAACGCCGCTTGCGCCCCGTGGTGGTGCCGAACTCATGCCCGCGCTCGCCCAGGCGCTGGCCATCGGCATCGTCCAATTCGGTCGGGAACGGCCCTTCGCCCACGCGGGTGGTATAGGCTTTGACGATGCCCAGCACGAAATCGATCGCGCCGGGGCCAACGCCGACGCCGGTCGCCGCCTGCCCCGCGATCACGTTGGACGAGGTGACGAACGGATAGGTGCCGAAATCCACGTCCAGAAGCGCGCCTTGCGCGCCTTCGAACAGAATGCGTTTTCCGGCCTTGCGCTTGTCTTGCAGCACTTTCCAGACCGGGGCCGCGAAGGGCAGGATCTGCGGCGCGATCGCGCGCAGGCTGGCCAGCAGCCCGTCGCGGTCGATGGGGTCCAGCCCCAGCCCACGGCGCAACGCGTCATGATGCACCAAGGCGCGATCCACGCGCAATTCCAGCGTGGCGTCATCGGCCAGGTCGGACACGCGGATCACCCGGCGCCCGACCTTGTCCTCGTAGGCCGGTCCGATACCGCGCCCCGTGGTGCCGATCTTCGCGACCGAATTCTGGTTTTCACGCGCGCGGTCCAGTTCACCGTGGAACGGCAGGATCAGCGGCGTGTTTTCCGCGATCATCAACGTGTCGGGCGTGATATCCACGCCCTGCGCGCGGATCGTCTCGATTTCCTGCACCAGGTGCCACGGGTCCAGCACCACGCCATTGCCGATGACCGACAGTTTCCCACCGCGCACCACGCCCGAGGGCAGCGCGTGCAGCTTGTAGACCTTGCCGTCGATGACAAGCGTGTGCCCGGCATTGTGGCCGCCTTGAAACCGCGCCACCACGTCGGACCGCTCGGACAACCAATCCACGATCTTGCCTTTGCCTTCGTCGCCCCATTGCGCGCCGACCACCACGACATTGGCCATACCCACGGTCCTTCCTTGCTGAAATCGTTCCGGTCTTACCCTGTTGCGGCGGTGCGGAAAACCCGAAACTGAGCGCCCGGCCCTTGCGATGCGGGGTTGCAGGTAGCTTTCGCAACCCCTAAGTAGGCCCAATAGGCGAAGAGCGGGTTTCCTGATGCAAAATGTCGTGCTGATCGTTCATCTTCTGCTGGCGCTATCGCTGATCGGCGTCGTGCTGGTGCAACGCTCCGAAGGGGGCGGGCTTGGCATTGGCGGCGGCGATGGCAATCCGCAGGCAGGACGACCGCCGCTGACGGCCATGGCCAAGCTGACATGGGGCATCGCGATCGCGTTCATCGCGACTTCGCTGTTCCTGACGGTTCTGGCGGCGCAACAGTCGGCCAGCACGTCTGTTCTGGACCGCATGGGCGTGCCGGCACCCGCCGAAGCCCCGGCAGCGCCCGACCTGCCTGCTGGCGACACGCTTCTGCCGCCCAGCCTGAACGACGATTCGCTGGCACCGCCCCCGGCGGAATAAGCTGCACCCGCTTGCGGGCGGGCATGATCTCGGGTAAGGCAATACTCCCGTGAAGGCGTGCCGTTCTCCGCGCCGTTTTCCAATACTGACACTTCACGGGGAGGTCCGAGCAGACCCATGGCGCGATATATTTTCATTACCGGTGGTGTCGTTTCCAGCCTTGGCAAGGGTCTTGCTTCTGCCGCGCTGGGCGCTTTACTGCAAGCGCGCGGCTTTACCGTGCGGTTGCGCAAGCTGGACCCGTATCTGAACGTGGACCCCGGCACCATGTCGCCGTTCGAACACGGCGAGGTGTTCGTCACCGACGATGGCGCCGAGACCGACCTGGACCTTGGCCATTACGAACGCTTCACCGGGGTCGCCGCGCGGCGCACCGATTCGGTGTCGTCGGGGCGGATCTATTCCAACGTGCTGGAACGCGAACGCCGGGGTGATTACCTTGGTCGCACCATTCAGGTCATCCCGCATGTCACCAATGAAATCAAGGACTTCTTGGCCGTTGGCGAAGACGAGGTCGATTTCATGCTCTGCGAGATCGGCGGCACGGTGGGCGATATCGAGGGCTTGCCATTTTTCGAGGCCATCCGCCAGTTCAGCCATGAACGCCCGCGCGGGCAGTGCATCTTCATGCATCTGACGCTGCTGCCTTACCTGGCCGCCAGCGGCGAGTTGAAAACCAAGCCGACGCAGCACTCTGTCAAGGAAATGCAGAGCATCGGCATCGCCCCCGATGTGCTGGTCTGCCGCTCGGAACACCCGATCCCCGAAAAGGAACGCCAGAAAATCGCGCTGTTCTGCAATGTCCGGCCCGATGCGGTGATCCCGGCTTATGACCTGTCCTCGATTTACGAAGCGCCGCTGGCCTATCACGGCGCCGGGCTGGACCAGGCGGTGCTGGACGCCTTCGGCATAACCCCCGCCCCGCGCCCCCAGCTTGACCGCTGGAACGACGTGATGGACCGGTTGCACCATCCCGAAGGCGAAGTCCGCATCGCCATCGTCGGCAAATATGTCCAGCTGGAGGATGCGTATAAATCCATCAAGGAAGCGTTGGTTCATGGCGGTATTGCCAATCGCGTGAAAGTTCGGGTCGAGTGGATCGACGCGGAAGTATTCGACAGCGAAGACCCGTCCGCCGCGCTTGAACCCTATCACGCCATCCTTGTGCCCGGCGGCTTTGGCGAACGCGGGACCGAAGGCAAGATCCGCGCCGCGACCTATGCGCGGGAAAAGAAGATCCCGTATTTCGGCATTTGTCTGGGCATGCAGATGGCTTGTATCGAAGCTGCGCGCAACTTGGCGGGCATTGACGATGCCGGGTCAGAGGAATTCGACCATGAGGCGGGAAAAAAGCGTTTTACACCCGTGGTTTACCACCTGAAAGAATGGGTGCAGGGCAACCACAAGGTGGAACGCAAGCTGGGCGACGACAAGGGCGGCACCATGCGGCTGGGGTCGTATAATGCCAGCCTGCTGGACGGCTCGCGCGTGGCTGAAATTTACGGCACCACCCGCATAGAGGAACGCCACCGCCACCGTTACGAGGTGGACACCAAGTTCCGCGCGGCGCTGGAGGAGAAGGGCCTTAGCTTTTCGGGCCTGTCGCCGGATGGGTCTTTGCCCGAAATTGTCGAATACCCCGACCACCCGTGGTTTATCGGCGTGCAGTTCCACCCGGAACTGAAATCGAAACCGTTCGACCCGCACCCGCTGTTTGCCGATTTCGTCCGCGCGGCGGTAGAGGTGTCGCGGCTGGTCTAAGCTGCGGCGGGATTTCCTCTTTCGCGCAGGCGTCATTCGGGCATAGTGCTGATAACGCACAACCCCGGAGGTTTCCCATGTCGAACGCCATTGAGGCCCGCATAGCAGAGCTGGGCCTGACCCTGCCCGACGCGCCCGCCCCTGCAGCAAATTATGTACCCTTTGTGCAAAGCGGGCCGTTGGTGTTCATCTCTGGACAGATATCCAGCGGGCCGGATGGGCTGATCTGCGGCACGCTTGGGGCCGATACCTCGGTCGAGGATGGCGTGACCGCCGCCCGCGCCTGTGGCCTTGCGCTGATCGCGCAGCTTCGCGCGGCGTGCGGGGGCGACCTGACCCGCGTGACGCGCGTGGTCAAGCTGACGGGATTCGT
>JAAAPG010000113.1 GCA_009908405.1 Alphaproteobacteria bacterium
GTTGACACCGGGAAAGGGCACGGTGATGATGACGGCGGGCACCTCGATATCCGGCTCGCCTTCCTTGGGCAGACCGAAATACGCGGCGGCCCCGGCGCCCAGAGTCATCACGATCAGCGCAAGTACCATCCTTGCGCGGGTTGCGGCCCAGGAAACGATGCCGATCATTGCGCATCCTCCTCACGCCATGTCACGTTGACCATGGCCCCCTCGCGGGTGAATTCCTGTCCGACGATGATTGCCCCGATCTCGTCGGGCAACCCGGCCAGCCAGATGCCCTCGTCCGTGTCGCGCAACACGACAGCAGGAGCGAAACTGACATGGCCCTCTGCGTCCACCAGGCGCAGCCCCAATTCGCCCGCATCGTTGAGTGTCAGCGCAGAGGCCGGGATCAGGTGTCCCTCGCGGCCATCCGCCGCGATCATGATGTCGGCACTTTGCCCGTCGCGGATGCTGTTGTCGGCGTTCGGCACCGTCACCTCCACGCGGAAGGTGCGGGTTTGCGGATCGGCAGACCGGGCGATGAACGTCACCTGCCCGACCACCTCGCGCCCCCCGGCAAGCCGTGCCCCGGCGCGCGCGCCCTCGGTCAGGCGCGCGACCTGCAATTCGGTGGCAAAGCCCACCAGTTTCATCGGGTCAAGCTGGATCAGCGTCGCGCAGAGCGCGCCCGGTTGCAGCAAACTGCCCAGTTCCGCCGTGTCGGTTTCCAAAAGCCCGTCGAAAGGGGCGTGCATGACCAGCCGCGCCATGTCCTCGACCGCGCGGTCCAGCCCGGCCTGCGCCGATTGCAGCGCGGCGCGGGCATTGGCCAAGCGCGTCTCGGACGTAAAGCCGCCTTCGCGTAGCCCGTCCGCGGCGCGGAAATTGATCTCGGCTTCCGCAAGGCGCGCGCGCGCCTCGTCCAGCTCGGCGCGGCGCACCCCCGGTGCGACCTCGCATAACGGATCGCCCGCTTCGACGCGGGCGCCCCGGCGCAACGGTTCCGAGATGACAAGCCCAGAGGTTTCCGCGCGCACCTCGACAGAGCGCGGCGCCTCGGTCCGCCCGCGCAGAACGACGCTGCTGTCCACGGGCTGCGCGACGGACCGCTTGGCAACCACCTTGACCAGGTCGGGCGCGGGCGCATCCTCGGTCTGCGCCTCGGCCTCGGTCACGACGCCTGCGAAGCCGAACAAGGCCGCGCGCTCCATCACCATGAAGTAAAGCGCCGCCACAACGGTCAACGCCGTTACCAAAGGAAATATCCGCATCGCTGCCTCTCGGTCAAAAAACCCACGCGCCTATATAGACCCGATACGCTAGACTGACCAGTTCAGATTTGTTTCGCAGGTGCAGAAACACGCGGCGCGAGATTTTTATTTGCACCCCGCGCGCGGCGAGGCCCCGATTGGCGGGGCTTGGCAATTACCCCCGCTTCACGCTAAGAGTGCCCAAGCAGCAAACGCGAAGAGGGCCGACGTGAGCAACCCGGAAAGTTTCATCGACGAGGTCAGCGAAGAATTGCGGCGCGACCGGGCTCTGCATTACCTGCGCAAATATGGCTGGATCGCGGTGCTGATCGTTGTTCTGATCGTCGGCGGCACAGCGTGGAACGAATGGCGCAAGGCCAGCGCACAAGCCAGTGCCGAAGCCTTTGGCGAGAGCGTTCTGGCGGCCTTGGAAAACGATGCCAGCGAGGCGCGAATCGCGGCACTGTCCGAAATCGACGCCACGGGCGCACAACAGGGTCTGTTGCAGCTATTGCGTGCGGGCGAATTACTGGAAACCGACCGCTCGGCGGCGCTGGACGCCTTGCAGGCTGCCGCGCAGGATGACCGCCTGCCCGACGCCTATCGTCAACTGGCGGCGCTGAAGCGCATCATCGCGGGCCAAGGCACGCTGCCCTTGGCAGAGCGCCAATCCGTGGTCGCAGGTCTGGCACAACCCGGACAGCCCTTCCGTCCGCTTGCGCTGGAACAAAGCGCGCTCATGGCGCTGGAGTCGGGCGACCCGGAAAGAGCGATTGAAATTCTGCAAGACTTGCTGGCACAATCGGACGTGTCCGAAGGCTTGCGCCAACGTGTAACGCAACTTCTGATCGGCCTGGGGGCCGACACCGGCGCCGCATGACGCGGGCAAAGCGAATAGGAGCCTGAGGTGAAAATCTGGACATCCGCAATCTTGCTTGCCATGGCGCTTGCCGTGACCGGCTGCAACCGAGAGTTCATCCTGGAAGGCGAGCGCTTCGCGCTGCGGGCGCCCTTTGCAGAAGATGCCGGCGAGCCGCCGGCCAGCCGCGCCGAACCAATTCGTTTGCCCGGCACTCAGGTCAACGCCGCGTGGACCCACCGGCTGGGAACGCCGAATACCCGGATCACCCATCCGGCGTTGAATGCTGCACTCACCCAGCAATGGACGACAACGATCGGACAAGGCGATGGACGACGCCACCGCATCACGGCGGAACCCGTCGCCGCGAACGGGATTGTTTATACATTGGACAGCCGGGCGCTCGTGACGGCCACGAACACGGCGGGGTCCGTCGTCTGGACCCGTGATCTGACGCCAGGCGCCACGCGCAGCGGCGATGCGGCCTCGGGCGGCGGTCTGGCCCTGTCGGAGGGGCGGCTGTATGTCACCTCGGCCTTCGGCAGCCTGACGGTCATCAACGCGGCCAGTGGCGAGGTGATCTGGACCAAAGCCTTCGACGCGCCGGTCACGGCCCCGCCGACGATCGCGGGGGATCGCGTTTATGTCGTCGCGGCTGACAGCACGGCCTGGTCGTTGGAAACCCGCGACGGCAAGACCGACTGGGTCTTGCCCGGCACACCCTCGACGGCGTCGATGGTCGGCGGGGCGGCCCCGGCGGTGTCGGGCGGGCTTGTCTTGTTCCCGACCCCGGCGGGAGAGTTGATCGCCGCGCGGCGCGACACCGGCATGATCGAGTGGCGCAGCAGCATCGCGGGCACGCGCCTTGGCGTGGCCTATGCCGCCATCAAGGACATTACGGGCGATCCTGTCATCTCCGGCGACAAGGTGTTTGTCAGCAACCAGTCGGGCCGCGTCATGGCGCTGGACCTGGCCGATGGCCGCAAGCTCTGGACCGCCGAGGAAGCCGCTTACGGTCCGGTCTGGCCCGTCGGCGGATCAGTCTTTCTGATGTCCGACCGCAATCGGCTTGTGCGACTGGACGCCGCGACGGGCGACTTCATCTGGGGACAGCCGCTACCCCTTCACACGGAAACGCGCGAACGCAAACGGTCTGAAATTCACGCCCATTTCGGCCCGCTTCTGGCGGGCGGTCAGCTTGTCGTCGCGTCCAGCGATGGCATGATCCGCAGCTTCGACCCGGCCAATGGGGCCTTGCGTGGGCAGGTCGAATTGCCAAGCGGCGCGGCCAGCGGCCCCATTGTCGTGGGTGGCACGCTGTACGTCGTCTCGCGGAATGGAAGCCTGCTGGCCTATCGCTGAGCATTGCGCTACAGCGCGTTTTCTGACAGGCCCCGCCCGGTGCGGGGCCGTCCTGCGTTTTGTCCCCGGAGGGATTCATGAGCTTCACCCTCGCCATCATCGGGCGCCCGAATGTCGGCAAATCGACCCTGTTCAACCGGCTGGTCGGCAAACGCCTGGCCCTGGTCGATGACCAGCCCTCCCGGCGTGACCCGCGACCTGCGCGAAGGCGCGGCCAAGCTGGGCGATCTGCGCTTTACCGTGATCGACACGGCGGGGCTGGAGGACGCGACCGATGACAGCCTGCAAGGCCGGATGCGCCGATTGACCGAACGCGCCGTGGACATGGCCGATGTGTGCCTGTTCCTGGTCGACGCGCGCGCGGGCGTCACCGCCAGTGACGAGGGCCTGGCCGAGATCCTGCGCAAGCGCGGGCGCAACGTGATCCTCGGGGCCAACAAGGCCGAGGGACGCGCGGGCGAACCCGGTCTGCTGGATGCCTACGCGCTTGGCCTTGGCGAACCGCTGCGCCTGTCCGCCGAGCATGGCGAGGGGCTGGACGAGCTCTACCACATGCTGCGCCCCCTGGCCGAGGAATTCGAAGAGCGCGCCGAGGCCACCGCCCCGGTGGTGGACCTGGACGTGTCCGATGACGAAGATGCCCCCGACCACGCCCCCAGCGCCGCGCGGCCCTTGCAAGTGGCCGTGATCGGGCGGCCCAATGCGGGCAAATCCACCCTGATCAACAAGATCCTGGGCGAAGACCGCCTGCTGACCGGGCCAGAGGCCGGGATCACCCGCGATTCGATTTCCCTGACACTGGATTGGAGGGGCACACCCACCCGCATTTTCGACACGGCGGGCATGCGCAAGAAAGCGCGCGTCGTGGACAAGGTGGAAAAGCTGTCGGTGGCCGATGGCCTGCGCGCCGTGCGCTTCGCTGAAGTGGTGGTCGTGCTGCTCGATGCCGCGATCCCGTTCGAATCCCAGGACCTGCGCATCGCCGATTTCGCCGAAACCGAAGGGCGCGCGGTGGTCGTGGCGGTGAACAAATGGGACATAGAGGATGACAAGCAGGACAAGCTGAAAGAGCTGCGCCACAAGTTCGAAAAGCTTCTGCCGCAGTTGCGCGGCGCGCCGATGGTCACGATTTCGGCCAAGACCGGCAAAGGGCTGGACCGGCTGCACGCCGCCGTGCGGCGCGCGCATGACATCTGGAACCGTCGAATCGGCACCGCCAAGCTGAACCAATGGCTGGAAGCGATGGTCACGGCGCACCCGCCCCCCGCGCCGGGCGGCAAGCGGATCAAGCTGCGCTATGCCACGCAGGTCAAGACGCGCCCCCCGGCGTTCGTGATCATGTGCTCGCACCCCGAAGACCTGCCCACGGCCTATACCCGCTACCTGGTCAACGGGCTGCGCGACAGCTTCGACATGCCCGGCACCCCGATTCGCATGTTCATGCGGTCGCAATCCGACAGGAACCCCTACAAGGGCCGCAAGAAAGCGCCGCCGTCGAAACTGCGCAAGCATCTGGACGGGCGGCGGGCGGATTGACCGATCCTACCACTGCGTCCTGCAAGGCGCTGCGCGACCGGCTACCGGTTTGAAACATTGGAACGATATTGGGTGGGATACGACCCGGCGTGGCGTGATAACCGGGCTGGCGGCCGTCACGCGCTGTGCGCCTGCGTTCGGGAAAAGTGATGCGATTAAGGCTGCATACATTGCTCTGCCAGACCGAAAGCGGCACCGGGTGCAGAACCAGTTGCACCTGATGGGGTTGTATGAACCCTATGACACAGACGGTCGCTTTGGCCCGATGACCCGCGCCGCACGTATCGCGGCCGTGGATCTTGTCGCCTGCCGAGGCGACAACGACATGTCCCACGATCTGACCGAGCCCGAGCAGGCGCGCGCGTTTCTCGACGATATGGCGATGGGGCGTTTCATGTCCCTTCATGACGACGGGTATGAGGGCTGACCTGCGCTCTCGACAGACAGCCTATCCCCCAGCACGCAGATACATCGGCCCGCCGGTCCAGCGCGGAAAGCCGAAGGCGTTTATCATCACAACGTCGATATCCTCGGCCCGCGCGGCGATGCCTTCGCGCAGGATGGCGCCGCCTTCGGCCTGCATGACCGACAGGATGCGCGCCATGATCGCGTCAGCGCTGAACGCCTGCCGGGCAATCCCCTTGCGCGTGGACTCGTCCATAATCACGCGCTCGACCTCCGGGTCAGGAACGGGTTTGCCGCTGCTGTAGTCGTACCAGCCGCGCCCCGCCTTGCGGCCAAAGCGGCCCGCCTCGCACAGGATATCGGGGATGCGGACGTAATTCGCCGGGCGCTTGCCGTCTGCGGCGCGACGTTTGCGCATGGCCCAGGCAATATCCAAGCCCGCCAAGTCCTGCATCTGGTAAATGCCCATGGGGAAACCGAAATCGACCATGGCAGCGTCGATCTGCCACGGCAAGGCGCCTTCTTCCAGCATGTGTTCGCAGTCCGCCCGATAGGCTGACATGACGCG
>JAAAPG010000103.1 GCA_009908405.1 Alphaproteobacteria bacterium
ACGATCTGTTCTTCGCTGTACCTGGTGCGCCTCCTCGTCCGTCCCTCGTTGGGGCCGACCCGGCTTCCAGATGAAGGAAAAATCCCATGGCAGGTCAATCCCGCCCCGACCCTGGCCGACCTTTGCACCGCCGTTCACAACGGTCAGGCGCGGCAGCTTATTCCGCTCTTTCCAGGGCAGGGGTAAAGACCGGTTCCATTCCGGCCAGGACCTCCTCGGACAGATGACATTTCATCTTGTGGCCATCCGCCAGGTCGCGCATCGGCGGCATCTCGGTTTCGCACAGACCACCTGGCACCTCTGTTTTCCAGCGGCAACGGGTCTGAAACGGGCACCCCGAGGGCGGGTTCATGGCAGACGGAATGTCGCCATCCAGCACGATCCGCTTCTTGGCCACAGAAGTGTCGGCCACCGGAACGGCTGACAAAAGCGCCTCTGTATACGGGTGGTAAGGGGGCGCAAACACCTGGTCGGTCGTGCCCAACTCGACCACATGGCCAAGATACATGACCATCACCCGGTCCGACAGGTAGCGCACGATGGACAAGTCGTGGCTGATGAACAAAAGCGTCGTGCCGTTTACGCGCTGGATATCCATCAGCAGTTCGGTGACCGCCGCCTGCACCGACACATCCAGTGCCGAGACGGGTTCATCCGCGACCACCAGTTTGGCGTCGCCCGCGAAAGCGCGTGCAATGCCGACGCGTTGTTTCTGCCCGCCCGACAACTGCCGTGGCATGCGGCTGGCAAATTCTCGTGGCAGCTTGACCAGGTCCAACAATTCCAGCATGCGGATTTCGCGGTCTGACGTCGATTTTCCGACGCCGAAAATCTCCAACGCGCGGATGATCTGCGCGCCCACGGTCATGGACGGGTTCAGCGTGTCGAACGGGTTCTGGAACACCATCTGCAACCGCGACACCGTGTCGGCGTTGCGCTGCTGGATGGGGGTGGATTGCACGTTTTCCTGGAACAGCATGATCTTGCCGGATGTCGCGGTTTCCAGCCCCATCAGCACCTTGGCGAAGGTCGATTTGCCGCAGCCGGATTCGCCCACGATGGCCAGGGTTTCCCCCGCGCGCGCGTCGAAGGTCAGTGTTTCATTGGCCTTGACCACCTTGGGATCGCCGCCCGAAAACAGGCTGGAGGCCGCGACTTCGTAATATTTGCGCACATCGTCCATTTTCAGGACAACCTCACCGATCTGCGTGGCAGCGGTTTCCTTGTCGGAACTCCAGGCCGCGTTCCAGTCGATCTGGTCTATGCGCAGGCAGCGGCTGTCATGGCGGTCGTCGCCGTCGATCGCGGCCATCGTCATGTCGCGCGCATCGCAAAGCCCTTGCTGGAAATAATCGCAGCGCGGGCCGAAATTGCAGCCTTTCGGGCGTTCATGCGGCAGCGGGAAATTGCCGGGGATCGCGCGCAGGGGCCGCGATCCCTTGTCGGCGCCAGGCAGCGGTATGGCGCGGAACAGCGCTTGCGTGTAGGGGTGGCGCATGTGGTTGAACACGTCGCGGATATTGCCGGTCTCGACCGCCTCGCCCGAGTACATCACGCAAAGCCGATTGCAGGTCTCCATCACCAGCCCCAGATTGTGGCTGATGAACAGCATCGAGGTGCCGTATTCGCGACCCAGATCCTTGACCAGATCGACAATGCCCGCTTCGACCGTCACATCCAGCGCGGTGGTCGGCTCATCAAGGATCAGCAGCGCAGGGTTGGCCATCAGCGCCATGGCGATCACGATGCGCTGTTGCTGGCCGCCCGAGAGCTGGTGCGGATAGGCATCCAGAATGCGGTCGGGGTCGGGCAGGCGCACATCGGCCACCAGTTGCCGGGCACGGGCGCGGGCTTGATCGGCAGACATGTTCTGATGGATCATCGGCACTTCCATCAATTGCCGCTCGATCTTCATCGCCGGGTTCAGGCTGGCCATGGGTTCTTGATAGATCATGGCGATTTCGGACCCGCGCAGCTTGGCCAGGTCCGCCGCGCTCATGGTGTTCAGATCACGGCCCTTGAACTTGATGGTGCCGCCGACGATGCGGCCATTCACGCCCAGATCCTGCATGACGCCCAGCGCGACCGTGGATTTGCCGCAACCGGATTCGCCGACCAGTCCCATCGCCTCGCCGGGCATGACGGTGCAGGAAAAATCCATCACCGCGGGGATTTCGCGCAGGCGCGTGAAGAAGGAAATCGAGAGGTTGTCAATTTCGAGGATGGGTTTGGATGTGTCCCAATCGGTCATTTAGTTTGTCCCTCCATCAGAAATGAGGGTGAGTGCAGCGAGCACGGCGATAACTATAGCGAGCATGGCGAACAAGGCTTCCCAGCGCGCCGCCGAATCTATTGGGTTCCGAAAGAACTTAATTCCGTGGGAGACTGTTGCAGCAGCACCGCTGCTCAAGACCAAAAACAACTGGGCACCGGGCTGTGCTAAAACATGACGAGCATGGAAAGCCCATAAACCAACCAAAGCCCAAACCGCAATCATGATCCAGAAAAGCGCAATATCCTTGTGTTTTCTCGCAATTTTATTTTGTGGTGTGGTCATAACCTAATCCTTCAGACTTTCTTCGCGCAGACCGTCGGCCAGCAGGTTGAGGCCCAGAACCAGCGACATCAGCGCGAAGGCAGGCGCAAGGGCGGCATGGGGGTAAACCGTCAGCAAGCGGCGGCCCTGGTTGATGGTGGACCCCCAATCAGGGCTTTCCGGCGCAACCCCAAGGCCGAAGAAGCCCAACGTGCCCAAAAGGATGGTCGTGTAGCCGATGCGCAGGCAGAAATCGACGATCAGCGGGCCGCGCGCATTGGGCAGGATTTCCCACAGCATGATATACCACGGCCCTTCGCCCCGCGTCTGGGCGGCGGCGACGTAATCGCGGGTCTTGATGTCCATGGTGATGCCGCGCACGATGCGGAACACGGTGGGCGCATTGACGAAGACCACCGCCACGAACACGTTCAGCAGGTTTGGCGACATGCCCCAAACGCCCAAGGGGTCGGTGTTGAAGGCCAGCCCCGAATACGCCCAGAGCCCTACAACCAGCACCGCGCCGACATAGAGGTTGCGCTTTGCGGGCTGGGTGAAATAGCGCGCGTTCAGCAGGACCGTGACGAACAGCACCGGCATGATGAACAGCACACCGGCCATGACGCGGGGGATTGGCGTTTCTTGTATTTCAGGTGCAACCAGCAGGAAGAACAGCAGAATCACCGGGAAGGCCAGCACCAGGTTGGCGATGAAGGTCAGGCCCGTATCCAGTTTGCCGCCGATATAGCCCGCAGGCAGGCCAAGGCTGATGCCGATCATGAAGGAGATCATTGCCGCAAATGGCGCAATTCGCAACACTTCGCGCGCGCCCATGACCATGCGCGAGAACACGTCACGCGCAACCGCATCCCCCCCGAGCAGGAAATGCTCATACGCGCCTGCAGGGTCGCGCAGAGGGCTGCCGGGGGAAGCGTTGCGCATGCCGCTGAACTGCGCGAGCGGGTCATGCGTGATGATCATGTTGGCAAACAGCGCTGCGAACACCCAGAACATGACCAGCGCAAAGCCGATCATGCCGACGGTTGAATCGAACAGTTTGCCATACAGCCCCAAACGGCGCTTGAAGGTGATCGAGACGGCAAACAACGCGACCAGCGCCACCCAGACGGGCAGAAGCTGCACGCACAGACGACCTAGAATTTCCAGCCAGCTTAACGGGTCCATCATGCGCCCCTTCTACGTGACGCGGATGCGCGGATTGAGATAGACATAGGCGATGTCTGAAATGAGCTGCGTGACCAGAACGACCAGCACCGCGACCACCGAGGCCGCAAGCAGCAACTCGATATCGTTATTGGCCGCGGCTTCGAACAGCGCCCAGCCGAAACCGGGATAGCTGAACAGCACCTCGACAATGACCACGCCATTCAGCAACCACGGAATTTGCAGCATGATGACGGTGAAGGGCGCGATCAGCGCGTTGCGCAGCGCGTGGCGCAGCACGATATTGGCAAAGCTCACGCCTTTCAGCCGCGCGGTACGGATATATTGCTGGGTCATCACTTCGGTCATAGAGGCGCGCGTGATCCGCGCGACATAGCCCATGCCGTAAAGCGCCACGGTCATGACCGGCAGCGTGAAATTCCAAAAGGTTATGCCGTCCAGCGCAGACCGCGCATTGCCTTGGAACAGCACCCGCCCGTCGATCCAACCCCAACTGGCCAGCAGCGGCGACAGCCCCACGGTCGAGGATGCGAGAACCGCGATGAACACCACGCCCGAGACATATTCGGGCGTTGCCGTGGACGCGATGGCGAAAGTCGAGAGCGTGCGGTCCGTACGCGACCCCTCTCGCATGCCCGCCAGCACGCCCACGATCAACGCCATCGGGACCATCACGATCAGCACCCAGAGCATGAGCTTTCCGGTTGCGCCGAGCCGGGCGCCGATGACGTCCGAGACCGGCGCACGAAACCGGGTGGAATTGCCCCAGTAGCCTTGCAGGATGCCGCACCGCTCCGGCGCTGCACCCGGTTCAGTCGTGTCGGTCAGGGTGTAACATCGTCCCGTGACCGCACCATCCTTGTCCTGACGCGACCAACCGGGCGCGACGCCCAGCCATTCGCCATAGCGCACCAGCATGGGTTGTGCGTAGCCGTTGCGGTCCAGCCATGTCGCAACCTCGGCATCCGAAATACGCGAACCGGCCTGGGTCTTGGCCAGCGTTTCCAGCTTGGCGGGCATGTTGGTCAGGTAAAAGACCACGAATGTCAGGCAGAGCGCCGTGAAGAACAACACGGCACATCTGCGCGCTATGAATAAGAGCATCGTCTCTCCAGCCCAAGCTGACAGGGGCACCGGTGGCTGGTGCCCCTGTCACTGCGCGGCGCCGCTCAGGCGCGGCCAAAATACTGGTAGCGGACATCCAGGGTCGGGTGCGCCTCGGCCCCGACAACATCGGGGCGCGCGTTGCGGAAGATGGACCGCCAAAAGGGTTGGATCAGCACGCCGTCATCCTGCATCAGTTTCTGGATATCGGTCATCACGGTGCGGCGCGCATCGGCGTCGGCGATGGCGCTGGCCTGTTCTAGCAGGGCATCGAATTCCGGGTTGGAATACCCGGCTTCGTTCCAGGCCACGCCGGATTTGTAGGCAAGTGCCAGCACCTGCACACCCAGTGGCCGCATGGCCCATTCGGTGGCCGAGAACGGGTAGTTCAGCCAATCGTTCCAGAAGGTCGCGCCGGGCAGGATCTTGCGGTCGATATTGATCCCGGCGGCGCGCAACTGCGCGGCCACGTTGTCGCAGGTGGCGGCTTGCCACGCCTCGTCGACAGAGATCAGCTCGAACGTGTGATCGGCCAGACCGGCCTCGGCAATCATCTCTGCTGCGGCGTCGGGGTCATGAACAAGCGGGGGAAGCTGTGCATATTCCGGGTGGATCGGGCAGACATGGTGATTTTCCGCCACGGTGCCCCGGTTTTCATAGCCGATTTCCAGCACTTGCTGGTTGTCGACAGCCATCTGCAACGCGCGGCGCACGGTCACATCGTCATAGGGCGCATGGGTCTGGTTGAACCGGACAGTGAGGGTCGAGGCCGTGACCGCCTCGGTCATCGGCAGGCCGATCGCGTCGAAAATATCAACGAATTCGCCCGTGCTCTGGTAGATCACATCGACCTCGCCGCCTTCCGCGGCGGCCAGCCAAGAGGCCGGGTCGGTGCCCAGGTCGACGAACTCGACACTGTCAAGCCATGCACCATTGCCCGCGTCCCACCAGTCGTGGTCGGGATTGCGTTCGATCACGGCGCCGATGCCCGGCTCGTAGCTGACCGGGCGGTATGGGCCGGTGCCGATCGGGTCGGCGACCGGGTCATCACCGTTGAAGCCGCGATGCACCACGACAGCCGGGTAATCGGCCATGGTGGCCATGATCGTGATATCCGGGCTGGACAGGTTCAGACGCACTGTCAGGTCGTCCACGATCTCGACCGCGCCGTCGCGTAGCTGGCCATCCTCGGACAGCGCGCCGAAGCGGTTGGCCATGGAATTGCCTTCGACAGACGCGTCACACCAGCGCGCGATGTTGTGCAGCACGTCTTCGGCGTTGAAGGCATCGCCATTGTTCCAAGTCACGCCGGGACGCAGGTTGAGCGTGTATTGCGTCGCGTCCGCATTGGCGTCCCAACTTTCCAGGAGCACGGGTTTGAGGGTGCCATCGCGCTCATAAGTGACAAGATATTCCAGCCAGCCCCGGCAGACATGCGACATCTCTGCCCAGTCCCAGGTGCGCGGATCACGCTGCGGCATGACCGCCATCTGAACGCGCAGGCTGCCACCGGTCTGCGGGGTCTGGGCTTTCGCGGCGGGCGCATTCAGGCCCAGCAGGCCATAGGCCGCAGGCGCGACGACACCCAACGCGGTGGCGCGCGTCAGGAACTCGCGGCGGCTGAGCTTGCCTTCGCGGCATTCCCGCGCATAGAGCGTTGCCGCCTTGTGAAGTTCGGTCGCCTTGCGTTTTTCATGGGTCATGAATGTCTCCCTGCGTGTTGCCGAACGGAGCGCCGGCCCTGGGTCATAAGTGAAGTGTCATGCCTTTGGCAGATCTGTACAACGGTATATAGCCCATCAGACACGACAGTCAGCCCTGTTTTCAATCGAAATATTGCCTTGGGGACGGGTTGCGGGTGCCTTGTTTTGGCGATCTGGCGTTCGAAAAGCATCGTCCTGCGCTGTCATGAACCCGTGTCTGCCGCGACGGCACCATTCGATCGGATCGCAGAAACCGACCCGGCCGCGTCTACGGCCGGGTCAGAGCAACAACACAATTGCAGGTGTCAGGTTACCCGGACCCGTGTGCCGACCTGCACCTGCTCTTACGGGGTCTCGACGTGCGGGTTCAGCATGCCGAACCAGCCATTGGACGCGCGCCGCCTGATCGTGGCATCATGCGCATTTAACGCCGCTGAAGCCACCATGCCTGACCGCGGGTAACCAAAAATCGAAGGCCAGAAGTGCCCGGCAAAGAGGGCGAGCAGAAACAGGTAGCCGGGGATGCCGAGGGTGATCTCTGTCTGACTCCGCGGGGATGCTGGTCCAGCTTCGCGTTGATGGATGTAAAAACCTCTCCAGGCCACAGTTGCGATATGACCACGATGGCGCTGTCCCTGCCACGTGACGCGACGTTCGACAAATGGTGTCTTTTCGAACCGGACATATGACCCCACGGGGATGTATGCGACTGTCCAGGTGGGACATCGCGTCCGCGTCATCGGATCAAGACCAAGGGGCGGGGGCCCGACACGGCACTTATCGCGCCAGCACCACATCCTCGCGGATATTCAACCCCTCGACCACGGAGCGGACCAGGTATTCGGCCACGTCGCTGCGTGAGACCAGGCCGTTGCGCCAGTCTGTCGGGCTGACAAGCTCCCGCACCTTCCCAGTTCGCGCGCCCTTGGTCAGAATGACCGGGCGCGCGATGGTCCAGTCAAGGGTGCTGTTTTCGATGAGCTCTTCCTGTCGGGATTTGTCGGCATAGACCCGCCCCAACAGCAACCCGTGACCAAGCTTTTCCACGCTGCTCATCGCCGCGCGACTGCGGCCAGCCCCAAAACCCGTGACAGCGACGAGCCGCGTCACGCGGGCCTTTTCCATCACATCGAGCAGCGCTTTGGTGCTTTGGGAAAACAGGGTTTCGTGCTGCCACAGCATGGCGGGTCGTTCCTTGATGCCGAGCGCGTAGATCACCGCGCGCGCCCCGTGCACAGCGCGCGCCAGGTCATCGGGGCTTCGGGCGTCGCCGGCGACCGGCGCCAGCCCCTCTCGCGCCGCCATCTTGTCGGCGCTGCGCGCAAACCCGCGCACCGGCAGGCCACGCCGCAGCGCTTCATCAACCACCAGCGCGCCGATGCCGGATGTTGCCCCCAGAACGACAATTGGCGCGTCGGATGCCGCATTTCCGGGCTTGGTGTCTTGTGACATGGCGTTCCCTCGTATGGTTGCTGCCGGATGACGTGTCTTCTGCGAAAGATAGCGCACGGCATCCATATGTCGCGACCATGAAAGCGGCGCAGCGCAAGCCGACTGTCGCGGTCACGCCAGCGGCATGAACCGGGCAAGCACCCAACCGCTCAGGCCGATATGCATCAGCGTGATGATGACAGACGCGCCGTGCAACCATTTGAACCGGGATTTCGACCCGGTATCGGTCGCCGCGTTGATGGCAGGCATCAAAACCTGACGTGTGGGGATGGTGGATGCCGCGATGAATGTCAGCAAGGCGGCGCTGAACGGGTCGGCCTGCCAGACCAGTCCCGCGGCGATCACCGCCGTGACGATCACGAACAGATAAAAATGCGGGAAGGCGCGGCGGATGGTCGGTCCCGCGACGTCGGCGGGCAGGGCCGTGAACAGGAAGGCCGCGAATCCGAAGGAATAAAGCACCATCCCGCCAAACAGCAGGGCAGTTGTCAAAAGCGCAAGCAGGGTCATACGGAGACTTTCGGTTTGTGGGCCACGCCCATATACAGGATCGCCGTGAACGGCAGTGGCCCGAATGTCAGGTCCAGCCGCCGGTTCACGCCGCGCGGCCCAAGCCCGGTAACGCGGCCCGGCTCCAGCCCTGCGGTTTCCATCGCGGCGCGCAGTTCGGCAGGTTTGATGAACATGGACGGATCATGCGTGCCCTTGGGCAGCAGTCCCAGGATATCTTCGGCAACCGTTATGGTGGCGAGGCGGGCCAGCAGATTGCGGTTGATCGTGTCGAACAGGAACACACCGCCGGGGCGCAAACAGCGCGCGACCTCCGCCAGCACGCGCGACAGGTCCTGGACATGCTCCAGCACATCGACGCAGACCACCGCGTCGAAGCGCGCGTCGGGATAGGGCAGATCCTCACCCACGCCAGTGTCGTAGCAGATGCGGCGTCCGCGCTGCGCGGCATGGGTGCGCGCGGCCTCGATGGCCTCCGCGGCAGGATCAATGCCCGTCACCGTTGCGCCGCGATCATCGAGCGCTTCGGCCATGAAGCCCCCGGCAGAGCCAAGGTCGAGAACGTCACGCCCGCTCCAGTTGATCTGCCGGTCCATCCATGCCAGCCGCCCCGGCACAAGGTTCTTCAGCGTCCGCACCCATCGAATTTCATCCGACCACCATTGATCGGCCACCTTGTCATAGATCGTCAGGTCGTTACGCATCCGGCGTCCTTCGGGTCAATTTCGGAACGGCATAGGGCACGGCGGCGCGATAGCGCGCGAAGCGGTCGCCGTATCGGGCGGCAAAACGGCGTTCCTTCAGGCGGGGCGCGAGCAGGCAATAGGCGGTATAGCTTGTCGCCAACACCACCTGGTCCGGGGTCCAGACCGGCACTGTCCAGAGCGTCAGCGCGAAGGCCAGATAGATCGGTTGCCGGATAAGCCGGAACAGCCCCCGCGTCGGCATGTCCGGAAAGCGAGGCTTGATGCGCGCCATCAGCGACATCCAGCCCAGCGCGCCCGATTGCACTTCCGCCCCCGCATCAAAGCTGGCTTTCAGCAGTAACAGCCATGATAGTGCATAAGCGGTGCAGATGACCCAGAACATCACGCCATCGGCTTGCCACCAGAGGATGCCAGAGGGGGTCCAGAGCGTGAATAGCGCCAGCAACTGAAGCGACGCGATCAGCGCGTAGCTCGAGGTTGCAAGTGTGGCCCCATGCGGGCCGGGGACAAGCCGCGCCAAGAGCGTCCCGCCACGCCGTGTCAAAAGCAGCGAGTGCAGCAGCGGAAACTGCACGATCAGCGCCGCATTGGCCAACCACGCCCAAGGCTGCGGTACCCGGCCCAGGCTTTCGCTCATGCCGAAGAACATCGCGACGACCATTGACAGCACGCCCGCGGCAAAGGCCAGGTGGGTGACCAGGCCAAACGCCAGCGCAAGGGCAATACGCCCCAAACCGGGCGGCGGGCGCAGTGCCGCCAGCATCAGGTTCAGCACGCCGGCAATGCGCGGGTCAGTCCACATGGTCACCATCCAGAATATCACGGGCGATTGCGCGCCCACTCTGCCAGGCATCCTCGGCGCGTGGCCCAAGGCACCAGTCCCCACCGGCATACAGCGTCCGGTCACGGGCGCGCAGGAATGGCTGCCCCAATGGCGTGCCGACCTGCGCATGACGCCAGCGATGGGCGCGTGCACAAAGCGCACGCGCAGGGTCTACGCGCAGAACGTCCGCCAGCAACGGCAGCATATGTGCCGCGATATCGTCAGGGCCGGCGTCAAGCTGTTCCCCCGAAAAGGCCACGCTTGCCTGCGCGACCCACGTCACGGCCGCCCCCGCGCGGCCCGGCTTGGTGGTGTCCTGTGCGATCCAGGCCAGCGGATGCGACGGGTCCGACCGGCTGGTAAACGGACGCGGGCTGTCCGCTGGGAAGGCGGCCATCAGGGTCAGGCAGGGCACCATCACCACGCGTGCAAGGTCGGCGTGAAATGGGTGCGTGGCACCAAGCAGAGCCGTGACTTGCGGCGCCGGGATGGTCAGGATCACGCGGCCGGCCCGTGTCACACCCGCGCTGGTGTCCACGTGCCATGCATGGTCATGCCAGCGCAGACCCGTCACCTCTGTCTGTTGCATGACGTCCAACCCATCGGCAAGCGCAAGCGCCACGCCGGACATGCCCGGCACCCCGACCTGCCTGCCCTGGTCCGGTCCATCTGGCCAGGGGCGCGCACCTGCCCGCGCAAGGATCTGCGCAAATTCAGGGTCAGACGGGCGCAGATACGGCGCGCCATGGTCGAAGGCCAGGTCACCCGAAGCCATGGTCACATGGCGTGTTGCCATGCGCCCCCCGACCCGACGCCCCTTGTCCAGCACGCGCACCGGTTGGCCGGCATTCGCCAAGCTGCGGGCACAGGTGATCCCTGTCATGCCGCTGCCGATGATGATCGTCTCGTCCACGGGGTGTTGCTGGTCCTTTGCTGCCACGCGTAGGTATGTCGGCGCGCCGACGCGTCAATTGACTTGGCCGATTGGTGCGTCATCTTGGCGGATGGCCCCGCTTCGTCGTGTCATCTGGAAAAGCGAATTTCCGTTACCGGAACACCCGGCTATCGAACCCGGAACGCCCCGGTAAACCCGCGGCGGTTCACCACGGGGGTGGGCGCTAAAATGCTTGATTTTCCCGGAATCGGCCCGGTCGTGCACGCAGTGTGCTATCGCTTTTGCCAGTCGGCTGCTTGCTTGGCGCCTTTCTTGTTCGGCAAAGGTCAAATCCTGTCCCCGGACCCAGATCAATCGAACCTCGCGCGCGCTCACAAGCCGGTTTTTGCGCTCGGGGCGGTCTGCGACAAGAGTGCAGCAAAGTCCCCTGCAAGCCACCGCCCATGACCCTTGCAGCCTTCGGCCTGGCGCAAGATCGCGATGATCTGGGCTTCAGTGTATCTATTTGTCTTTGTTCGAAATCGCTTCGTTTGCCTGGCCGGGAAAATTCTATTTTTGCCGCCCCTTGATGTCGGGGGAGATTGCCCTCGGCAGGTCCAGCGTTGCCGTCAGCCCCGGTTCGGTATCTGACAAGGTGAGTTTCCCACCGGCGGCCTCGATAATCTCTGCCGCGATGGCCAGCCCAAGGCCGGTTCCGCTTTCATCGGCGCGCCCATGGCGTTCCATCAAGGCTGCGCGCAATTCGGGCGGAATGCCGTCGCCATCGTCCGACACGCTGAGCAAGATCGTTTCAGCCTCATGACGCGCGCTGAATGTCACCCGGCTGCGGGCATGGCGGGCCGCGTTCTCGGCCAGTGCCCCGAGCGCTTCGGACAATTCTGCCGGGTCCAGTGCGACGTGTGTTCCTTGTGAAATGGTGATTTTCCAGTCCAGTTGTTTCCCCTGTGGCGTGCGCTTGAGCACCGCGACAAGGCGCTTTGCAACCATCGCGGCATCGGCGCTGGCATCACCGGCGCGCGCGGCGCTGCGGGCGCGGGCCAATTCTCTGTCTACCGTGCGGCGCATGGCGCGCACCGTGTCCTCTATCCCGTCGGCATGCGCGTTGGCGCCCGTTTTGCGCAGGCGCGCCGCCTCTCCCATCAGGGCTTGCAACGGGGTCTTGAGCCCATGGGCAAGGTCGGCGGCACGGGTCCGGGCGCGGGCGGTTTCCGCGCTGCGCGCCGTCAGAAGCTTGTCGATTTCATCGGCCACGGGGCGCAGTTCGACCGGCCAATCAGATCCCATCCGGTCCGCTTGGCCCGTGTGCAGGGCGGCGACGCGTGTGCCAAGCCTGCGCAGCGGGCGCAGCCCGATCCACAGCTGTGCCCAGCCTGCCACCGTCAGAACCAGCGCCAAGAGGACAAGATAGGGGGCGATATCCACCATGAAGGCCCGTCGGGCCAGATCGAGTTCCGTTGCGTCCAACGCCACTGCCGCGCGTGCCATGCCCCCGCCCAGCCGCGCCGTAAGGGTGACAGAGCGTTCCAGAACCAGAAGACCCGTGCCTTCCGGCCCCTCGAGATGGTGGATATGGACTCCCCCCTCGCCCAGCGTGTCCGAGGGCAAATCCAACGCGCGGTCCCAGAGCGAGCGGGATCGCTCTGTACCCCCTGGCCCCTCGACCTGCCAATAAAGACCCCCATAGGGCTGCTGGAAACGCGGATCAGCGGGCGTGCGGGCCACGACGAGGCCGCTCTCGTCCCGTTCCAGCCCGGCAATCACCTGATCAAGCTGCACACCCAACTCGGCCACCGCGCGACGTTCCACATGCGCGCTGAATAGCTGTGACAACCCCATGGCCGCCAGACCAAGAACGGCAAGGATGGCAATGGCACCCGCCAGTGCAAGGCGCAGACGCAGGCTCATGCGGGTTCCAGGAAATAGCCAAAGCCGCGCCGTGTGCCGATCACGCCGGGACCAAGTTTGCGCCGAAGTCGGGCGATCACCGCCTCCAGGGCATTGGCTTCGCGCGCATCGTCGTCGCCATAGACATGTTCCAGCAATTCCGGGGGCGGCACCGGGCGACCATGGTTTTGCATCAGGTAGGCAAGCAGGCGATATTCCAGCGCAGTCACCGCGACGGGACGACCACGCAGGGCAACCTGCATCCGGTTGGTGTCGAGGCTGAGCGCGCCCGTTTCCTGAAGCGCCGCCGAATGTCCGCCAGCGCGCCGCACCAAGGCGCGCACGCGCGCGACCAGTTCTTCCATGCGGAATGGCTTGGGCAGGTAGTCGTCGGCCCCTGCCTCTATCCCTTCGACCCGTTCCTGCCACGTCCCGCGCGCGGTCAGGACAAGCACCGGCATTCCGCGCCCGTTCCCCCGCCAGCGTTTCAGAACGGCCAACCCGTCCAACCCCGGCAAGCCCAGGTCAAGGATCACAAGATCATAGTCTTCGGTATCGCCAAGGAACCACGCGTCCTCGCCATCTGCGGTGACGTCAACCGCGAAACCGGCCCCGTGCAGCGCGGCGCGAAGGTCTGTCGCGATCGCGGTTTCGTCCTCTACGACAAGCGCGCGCATGTCAGTCGTCGTCCTCTTGCTCCAGGTCCAGAACGGTCGCGGTGGCGGCGTCGATCTCCATTTCGAACAGCCGTCCATCCGGCGTCACGATTTCCAGTTCATAGACCCAGAGACCGTCGTCGCGTTCCAGCTTCAGTTCGATCACGCGACCGGGGCGCAGGGTTTCGGCAACGACGAGGATCTCTGACAGCGGCAGGATCTCTCCTGCCTGCAATGCGCGGCGCGCTTTGTGATGATCGTCATCATCGGCCAGCGCGGGCGTTGCCATCAAAACGAAAAGAAGCGCGAGGATTTTCATGTCCGAAGTATCTAGCAAGGCGAAGCTGACGGCAAGCTGACAGCGCAGATCAGTGGGGTGTCAGGATGCATGGTGCAAAAGGGGGCATCCGGCGGCCATGGGGGCTGCCGCGCATTTCGGAGTAACGATATGACACGCACCACGATCCTGAGCGCAACGCTGGCAACCGCACTTGGCCTTTTGGCCCTTGGCGCCAACGCGCAACAGAACGCCGCGTCGAACGCGGCGCCCTCGGGCATGGGCATTGCCGCGATTGCGACCATGCTGGAAGAGCAGGGCTATTCCCTGCTTGAAATCGAAATGGAACATGGCCGCTACGAGGTCAAGATGCTGTCCGGCGATGGTATGCGGGTGAAAGCCTACCTGGACCCGGAGACCGGCGCGGTGCTGCCCTTCCGCGACAGCCGCAAGCGCTGGTCCGACGATGATCGTCATGATGATGATCGCTGGTTCGGGCGCTATGACGACTGACGATCGGCTGCCCGGTTTCGGCGCGATGCGGCGTCAACACCCCCGCATCGCGCCCCGCCACCGGGCAAGGGGCGAGAAGCCACCGTCAGACGCGCAGCCCGTCCGCGCCGAAAAAGCTGAGCCGTTCGCCATCGAAGGACAGCCCGACGCGCGCGCCGGGTTTGACCGGGCTGTCACCCTGGATACGCGACATCACTTGTCCCAAGGGCCCGCAATCGGTGACGATAAAACTGTCGGCGCCAAGGTATTCGACCACTTCGACCACGCCGGAACACTGGCCCGCGCCCGGATCGACCATGCGGATATGTTCAGGCCGAACGCCCAGGTTCACCGCGGGGGCGCCCCCCGCGAAAGGCCCTGTTCCACCGCCTTCCAGATGATACGCCCCCGCGTCGGTCCGGCAGGGCAGGATGTTCATCTTGGGGCTGCCGATGAATTGCGCCACGAACAGGTTGGCGGGGCGTTCATACAGCTCTTTCGGAGTGCCGACCTGCGCGATCGTGCCGAATTCCAGCACCACGATGCGATCGGCCAACGTCATCGCTTCGATCTGGTCATGGGTAACGTAGATCATGGTGGCTTGCAGCCGGTGGTGCAGCTTGGCGATTTCCAGCCGCATCTCGACCCGCAGGGCGGCATCAAGGTTCGACAGCGGCTCGTCGAACAGGAACGCCGTCGGATCACGCAGGATGCAGCGCCCTATGGCCACGCGCTGACGTTGCCCGCCCGACAAATCCTTGGGACGGGCGGTCCAGGTAGGGGCCCAGTTTCAGCACCTCGGCAGCATTGTCGACCTTGGCGGCGATTTCGGCCTTGGGTGCTCCGGCGGTTTTCAGCGAGAAGCCCATATTGTCGCGCACCGACATGTGCGGATAAAGCGCATAGGACTGGAACACCATCGCCAGCCCGCGTTTCGAGGGCGGCTCTGCGGTCACGTCGCGCCCGTCAATGTCGAGCGTGCCGCGGCTGATATCCTCCAGCCCGCCGATCATGCGCAGCAGGGTGGATTTGCCACAGCCCGACGGGCCGACAAAGACGACGAATTCGCCATCCTCGATCGCCAGGTCGATACCCTTTATGACCTGTACGTCACCGAACCATTTTTCGACCGCGTTCAACCGAATCCTGCCCATCATGCACCTCCTGCCGAGGGCGAGGCCCAGGCCAGCCATACCGCCGCCGTCCATGTAAAACTGCCGCCCCCTGCCGGGTCGCCCGTCAGCGGGTTGTAATATTCCGCGAACCCGTGCTGCGCCATCAGCGCCGCGGTGCGGCTGCGCAGATCCTCGGCCTCGGCCCTGTGGCCCATATCCGCCAGCCCCAGCCCGATCAGCATGTTGACAATGGCCCATGTCGGCCCGCGCCAGTAGCGCTTGGCGTTGAACTGGTCGCTGCCCACCCTCTCGCTGGGCACCGGGTAGCGGCATTGCGCGAAGGCCTGGTGTAGCTCGTCCAGCATCTGCGCGCTGTCGATATGCCCGAACCAGCACAGGAAGGACGCATTCGACACCGACCCGGTGTGATGCCCCGCGTTCAGGTTGAAGCCGTCGAACACGCCTGCATCATTGCGCAGCTTTTCGGCCCCTGCCGTCAGCTCGGCGGTCCAGCGGTCCAATTCGCGACGGTCCTCTGCCAGCGCATCGGCAAGGGCTGCAAGGTCGCGATTGGCACGCAGCAGCACGAAGGTCATCAACGGGTCGGCCACCTTGAAGGGCTGCTCTTGCGCGACCGCCGCATCCTTCCAGCCCAAGGCTCGTGCGCGCTGGACCAGCCAGATATAGCGGTCGTAATCGTCCTTGGTGGGCCGCATGGACGCATCGACATGCGCGGTGTCGCGGCGGGTGTAGTCGCCCACGTCCACCGGGTCGATCGCCCGCATGGCGCTGTCCCAGTCGAGCGCGTTGTCGCGCCCGCCTTCCCATGGGTGGGTGATGAAGATCATGCCACCCGCATTGCGCCAGCGCATGAACCAGCGGTGCCACGCGACCAGCTTGGGGAACAGCGCCGCCATGGGGGCGTGGCCCGCTTCCGGGTTCTTGTCGTAGATCATCCGCGCGAAGGTGGCGGCAACGGGTGGCTGCGAAATGCCAGAGGACGGGATCGGCCCGATACCTTCCGTGCCCCAGACATCCGGCCCCGGAAAATACCCCGGATCGGGCTTGTGAAACAGGATATGCGGCAGCATCCCGTTCGGCCATTGCCCGGAAAACAGCGTGGTCAGTTCCGCCCAGGCGCGGTCGATGTCGAATTGCGCAAAGCCCCAAGCAGCAAAGGCGCTGTCCCAGTTCCATTGGTAGGGATACAGGCCAGAGGTCGGCAGCGTATAGCCGCCCCGGTCGTTCCCGCGCAGGATCGCGCGCGCTGCCTCGTCCAAGGCAAGGTGGTCCATTGTCGTCATCCTTTCACAGAGCCCGCGGTCAGGCCCTTTGTCATGAATCGTTCCAGCCCCAGGAACAGCGCCATGATCGGCACCGTGGCGACCACGGCCCCGGCCATCAGGTGCTGGCGCGGAATCTCGGAGGAATTGAGCGAGGCGATGCCCCGCGTCAGCGTAAATCTGGACGGGTCATCCAGCAGCATGAAGGCCAGCAGGAATTCGTTCCACGCGATCATGAACACGTAAAGCGACACGCTGGCCAGCGCGGGCAGCGCCAGCGGCAGGGTGATTTTCCAGATCACTTGCAAGCGGTTCAGCCCGTCCATCAGCCCGGCTTCTTCCACCTCTGCCGGCAGGCCGCGGAAATAGCCTTGCAGCATATACAGCGCGACCGGGATGGTCGTGACCGGGTAGATCAGCAATATCCCGAACAGTGTGTTGCGCAGCCCGGTCATGGAAAAGCCGATATAGATGGGCAGCGCCAGCACGATCACCGGCACCATGTAGATCAGCAGGATGGACCGCGAGAACGCTGCCTGCCCCCGGAAGCGCAGCCGCGCCACGGCATAGGCGCCGGGCACGCTGAACAGCAGCGTGATGAACACCGTCATCACGGAGATGAACAACGAATTCACCATGTAAGTGCCGAAATTGAAGGCGGTGAACAGCTCGTAATAGGACTGGAACAGCCCCCAGCCCTGCGTCAGGTCCAGCGAGAAATCGAGCGGGTTGGCGACCAGTTGTTGCTGGTTCTTCAGACTGGTCATGACCATCACGTAAAACGGAATGGCCACGATCGCGGTGAAAAAGATATACCCGAACCCGGTCAGGAAGCGGATGATCGCATCCTCGAATTCATGCCGGGTCAGCGGACCGGGGCGGACTTGGGCGAACATCCCATGCAGCCCCCAACCACAGCCAAGCCCTGCCAGCAGCGCGGCAACGCCCAGTGCCACTGAACCGACGCCTTCGGTCAGGATGGGACCGAACCCGGCCCAGAGCGTCACGACGAACAGGCCCACCCCCGCCGCCATGGCAAGGCCGCGCTGCGACACGCGCAACACCACAGCGCCCAGCGCGGCCCCCAGTGGCAGGGCTTGCAGCAAGGACGGGCGGAATGCGTCGCCGGTGGCAAAGCTCATGGCAATGGCGACGGTGATGGCGATGACCCATGTCCAAAGCGCCCCGATCACGGCGGCGGTCAGGTATCCGCGACGGAACGGGGTCATAACCCTTCCTCCTGGCTCATGAATTTGAAGAAAAAGACAGAGAAGGACAGCAGGCACAGGAAGATGACCACCGCCACCGCCGCGCCCGCGCCGATATTGCTGACCGCGAACGCCTGTTCGTAGACATTCACCGTCAGGGTGCGCGTGCCTGCATTGCCACCGGTCAGCAGGAAGATGTCGTCGAACTTGTTGAAGGTCCAGATAAAGCGCAGCAGGAACAGCACCGACAGGATGCCCAGAAGCTGCGGCAGCGACAGGTACCAGAATTTCTGGAACGGCGACGCCCCGTCCATGTCGGCGGCTTCGTACATGTCGGTGTCAATGGACTGCATCCGCGCGAGGATGAACAGGAAGGACAGCGGGAAATAGCGCCAGATCTCGAACACCGTGACCATGATAAGTGCCAGCGGGCGGTCCCCGAAAAAGTTGATCGTGTCCTCGGTCACACCCATCTGCACCAAAAGTGCGTTGGCAGAGCCGGAAAATGGGTCGAACAGGGTGATTTAAACGGATCTGTGGCGTTGACAACAGGTTCCTAAGAGTGCCAGCTTAAGTTGTTGTGAGATTTAACTGCTAGCAGGTTCAATATGAGCGAGAAAACGCTTAATTTTTTATTAAAAGAACTTGAATTATGCAATGCGGAAATAGCTCGTCGGTCCGGAGAGCAGTTTAAGTCTGTGATAGCGGCTCTCATTTCTATAGGTACGATCATTGGTTTAGTTTCGGAGTTTGCAGATAGCTTAGTTAACTTACTTGCTGCTATTCCTTGGATACATGCAGTCCTTGGTTTCATATGGGTTGATCATTCATATGCTATTTTTCGACAGGGGGAGTATATCCGACGAATAATAGAGCCTGAAATAAGAATCAATATTGACAATCAAGTTGTCGGCCACCTGAAATTTGTTGGGGATATGCGGGTTAAAGCGAGGCGCTTCAGCGGCAAACCGTCAATTATTTCGCAGAGATTCCCACTTATATTTTTCATTACGCCAAGTTTTCTTTCTATCTTGGCATTTATAATTTATCATATCGAGAATTGGTTGATGCCAGATGTATTTGCCTTCTTGCTCATGGGGGTAAGTATTTTATTCACTTGGTCACTTGTTACGCACTGGAAGTTCTCAAATACTTTCATAAATAATTATGCCGCTGAGGAATTATAGAAAAATATTTTTTTTATGAAAATTATTTTATCCACGCCGACCGGCAGGGTCGCCCAAAGAGCCTTGAACTTGTCGGGCTGATCCGCCGTGCCTGCGCGCACGGGGAATTTGCCTTCGGGCGCGATGGACAGGGTCTGGCCATAGCCCTCATCGACCGAGAACTTCGCGAACTCCATCGCGGCATCGGTGTCGGCATCGGTCGTTATCCCGAAATACCGCACATCCCCCCAGGCGGCGCCATCGGGGTTCGAGGGGCCCGCGAAGTTGGTCACGATCCCGGTGCGGCTGGCCAGATCGGTCGAGGTCGGATCGTCGTTGATCGTGGGCGGCGCGCTGTCGCGCAGGCCCGCCAGTTCATCCAGGATGAAAGGCGACCAGATGATCATCGCCGCGTTGCCGCTGAAATACAGCGTGCGCGACTGGTCCCAATACAGATCACCCGGCGGCGAGGCTTCGGCAATCGCCTTGTAGAATTCCAGCACTTCGATGGTCTTGCCCTCGTCCAGTGGCTGGAACCCGTCCGGCCCCACGGGCGAAACGCCATTGGCCAGGAACACATGTTCCAGCACCTGGCTCATGAAGTTCTCATCCACCTTGGTGGCGGCGACGAAACCATACATCTCGGGCGGATTGTGCAGCGAGTCGAGCGCGGTCTGCACATTTGCGTAGCTTGTCGGGGCCTCCAGCCCGGCGGCATCGAACAGGTCCTTGCGGTAGACGATCATCTGCGTCCAGCCATCGACGGGAACGGACGCGGTGCCCTCGTCATACGCGGCCATGGCAATCGCGCCGGGGGCGAATGTATCCGCGCCCAACTCCTCGATCACCTCGGTTGCGGCGTCCGTGTCCAGAATGCCGGCCTCGGCCCAGGGCAGGGCATATTGCAGCGTGTGATAGATGACATCGGGCAAATCACCGGCAGCGAAGGCCGCAGTCGCGCGCGTGCCCAGGTCGCTTTCAGTGACCGGGATCACCTCGACCTCGATGCCCGTCATGTCCTTGAATTGCGCGGCCATCTCTTCTTGCTTGGCCAGGCGTTCGGGCTGCTCCTCGGTGGTCCAGAAGCGGATGGTGTCAGCGGACACCGCCAATGCCGACAGGCTGAGCGCCAGCGCCGTTCCTGTCATCAGCTTGGATAAATGTGTCATTTTCTCTCTCCCTTGGTGCGGTCAGGTGGCGGGTTGCGCGGCACCCGGCGCAACCCCATGAGACCCGCGCGCCTGAAACGCCGCGCGGCCCAATTCGCGTAAATCTTCCGGCGCAGCACCGCGGCAGCGCCGGATCAGCAGGTCCGCCAGCCTTGCGCCAGCGGCGCGCGTGTCGACCCGGTAGGTCGACAGCGGCGGGTCCAGAAGCGTGGCTTCGGGAATGCCGTCATAGGAAATGACCGACAGGTCGGTTCCGATTTTCAGACCGCGTTGGCGCGCGGCGTCATACACGCCCAGGGCCGCGCCATCGACCGCGCAGACAATCGCGCTGGGCGGATCGGCCAGGTCCAGCAAGGTCGCGGCAGAGATGGCCCCGTCATCCCGCGCCATGGCCGGTGGAGCAACCAACTGCCGGTCATGCGCGAGGGCGCCGCGCGCCAGCCCGGCCAAGTACCCGTCACGGCGCAGCTCGGCATAGGTATATCCCTGTGCCCCCGGCACGAAGCCGATGCGGCGGTGCCCAAGCCGGGCCAGCAGCGTGACAGCGTCCTCGATGGATCTTTCGCTTTCGATGTCGAACCACGCGCAACCGCGCGACTCTCGCGTGCGGCCATACAGCACGAACGGCACGTTGCGCGCGCGCAGGAACTCGATCCGGGCATCGTCCAGCTTTGTGCGCGGCAAGATGAACCCGTCGGCCTTTTTCTCGACCGTCAGGCGGTCCAGCAGGTCAAGGGTTTGCGCGTCGCTGCTGGCCGTGGCGACTGTCAGCGTCCAATCCTCGGCAGAGGCGGCCTGCGACAGGCCCGCCAGGAACTCTGCCATGAACGGACGATGCGCGTCATGCTCGTAAATCTGCAACACCAGCCCCAGCGACTGCACGCGCCCGGTGCGAATGGCCTGCGCATGGCTGAGAGGGCGATAGCCCAGCTTCTCTGCCGCTTTGCGCACGCGCAAACGGGTCTGGTCGGAAATATCGGGGTGATCGTTCAACGCCCGACTGACGGTGCCCTTGGTCAATCCAAGTTGCGCGGCCAGGTCAACAAGACGCACCCGCTTGGGTGGTTCGGATCGCGGCGTATCTCCGCAAAATTGCATCTGATTCGTCCTCCCGGTTTCAAAATTCGTTTTCGAAACCGGTTTCGGCAACTGTTTTAATGTTTTTTTCTGGTGGTGCCATCTGCCCGACCACAAGGCGGTAAAAACGCGGTGGGGACAGCGTGCGGGGATGCCCCTGTCTGGCAAGCACAATCTTCGGTTCGTCGGCGGGGTCGTTGATCGGACATGTGTCAGACCTCTGAGCGTGGTCCTGGATGACGCGACGGGCCGGTATGCTGTTCGGAAAGAAGGGGCACATCGGTGCAGACAGTCGCAATCGCTCGGACCCCGGTCTGAATTCCCTGCCCTGACCTTCGACGTCCGTGTCGCCGGCGCTTCGCTGATCGCTCACCCCGGCCTTGCGGGCATGCCGTGTCCTGACCCTGCGCACAAACCGGCAGCGGGCGCCGGATACCGGTCTGGCCCAACTTGCTGACCGGATCGAGCCTGGCCTTGTGGCCCATTGACCTTTGCCGAGGCACCGGACCAAGCCATGCGGCGAAGTCGCGCCCGCTGTCGAACGCAACGAGACCTGGGCTGGAAAACGGCAACTATCACCCCGGGAATACTCGTTATGAACGAGGAACGACCGGGGGGCTTGTCAGACTCATCTTCACTTATGGGTCGAAGGTCTGCGACCACCTCTCCAAACCGCGAGGGGTCCAGTTCGGCTTTGACTTTGGGTTGGGGCGCGCCATCTGCCGCCCGAAGCCAAAGAGGATGCCCATGACCATTCCCGCCCCGACACGCGCCGCGGCCCTTGCGCATATCGCCGATTTCACCCCGAACATGGGCGCGCGCTACGCCAAGCGCCGCAACACCGATTACGGGCCGGGGCGGCATGGGGCGGTGTCCTGCCTGTCACCGCATCTGCGCCGCCGTCTCGTGACCGAGGACGAGGTGATCGCCGCCGCCCTTGCCGCACACGGGCCGGAAGGGGCCGAAAAGTTCATTCAGGAAGTCGTCTGGCGCAGCTATTTCAAGGGCTGGCTGGAACAGCGCCCGACCACATGGGACAGCTACCGCGACGGGCTGGAGCGCGATTTCGAGGTGCTCGCCAAGGACCGCAAATTGCGCGCACAGGTGGCGGCGGCGACGGAAGCGTGCACTGGGTTGGATTGTTTCGACGCATGGGCGACTGAATTGTTGGAGACCGGCTACCTGCACAACCACGCCCGGATGTGGTTCGCGTCGATCTGGATTTTCACCTTCGGCTTGCCATGGCGCGTCGGCGCGGATTTCTTCCTGCGCAACCTGCTGGACGGTGACCCGGCGTCGAACACGCTGGGCTGGCGCTGGGTGGCGGGGCTGCACACGCGCGGCAAGACCTATCTGGCCCAAGCGTGGAATATCGCCAAGTTCACCGATGGCCGCTTTGCGCCGCGCGATGCCGACCTTGCCCCCGACGCGCCCGCGCTGGTGCACGAGGAACCCGACGGCCTGCCGCCCCGGCTTGGGCTGCGCACGCCGGCAGCACCGGACCCGTCCATGCCGACCGCCCTGTTGCTGACAGAAGACGACTGCGCGTTGAGCCTGCCGGCCGCGCTGAACATCGTTACCACGGCGACGCTGGAAGCCAGCCACCTGCGATCCCCCGCCCCCGTCGCAGATCACGTCATTGACTTCGAACGCGCGGCCCTGCGCGACACAGGCCAGCGGCTGGGCCATGACGCTGTCGAAATGCGCGCCGGTGTTCCCGGCGATTTGGCGAAATGGGCGGCACGGGCCGGGGCGCGACAGATCGTGACGGGGTTCGTGCCCCGTGGTCCGTTACATGACTGGATCGAAAGCGCGCGCCCGGCTCTGGATGCGCAGGGTATTTCCCTTGCCGAAGTGCAACGTGATTGGGACAGGCGGGTCTGGCCACATGCCACGGCGGGCTTTTTCAAGGTCAAGACCAAGATACCGAAGATCCTGGACCAGTCCGGCCTGTTGGCTTGAGCGGCATAACCCGAAACCGTCGGCAACCGCGGCTTGATTGGCGACAGGCCCCATAGGCGGGGCCTGCCGACGCGTCAAAGAATCGCGGCGCCTGTCCGCATACGGTCTGCCGCTCAGTTGAACGCGGCGTCGGTCACGACTGCCGTGGTCGCCCCTTCCGGTTCCGCGGTAATGACCGGGTCGGACCCGCCGCCCAGCAGGGTTGCGACGGTGCGCTCGTAATCGGCCATGTCCAGTGTTCCGTTGGACCCTTCGAGCAGCTTGGCGACCTCGCTCATCATGCGGATCTGATGGCCTTCGGTCTGCGCGCCGGTGTCATCATAATCCAGCACGATCATCGCGGCCTCTTCGACATTCTCGGCGGCCCAGTCCCAGCCCCGCATCGAGGCGCGCACGAAGCGGGCCATCTTGTCCACGAAGGCCGAATCTTCAAGGTTGCTTTCCAGCACGTACAGCCCGTCTTCCAATGTTGCGACGCCGCCATCTTCGTATTTGAAGGTGACAAGCTCGTCCTCGCCGATGCCCGCGTCGATGATCTGCCAGTATTCGTTATAGGTCATGGTCGAGATGCAATCGGCCTGTCGCTGCAACAACGGGTCGACATTGAAGCCCTGCCGCAGCACTTCGACGCCATCCTCGCCCCCGTCGGTCGGGATACCCAAGGTGCTCATCCAGCTCAGGAACGGGTATTCATTGCCGAAGAACCAGACACCCAAGGTGCGGCCGGGAAAATCCTCGGGACTGCTGACGCCGGTTTCGGCAAGGCAGGTCAGCATCATGCCGGAGGATTTGAACGGCTGCGCGATATTCACCAGTGGCAGCCCGTTCTCGCGCGCGGCGAGCGCCGCGGGCATCCATTCGACGATCACATCCGCACCGCCCCCCGCAATGACCTGCGGCGGCGCGATGTCGGGGCCGCCGGGGCGGATGGTCACGTTCAGGTCTTCTTCCTCGTAAAACCCGTTTTCCAGCGCGGCGTAATACCCCGCGAATTGCGCCTGCGTGACCCATTTCAATTGCAATGTGACATCATCCATTGCCCATGCCGCGGGCGCGGCACCCAGGCCAAGGGCCATGACCGACCCGTACACCAGTTTTTTCATTATTCTTCACCTCCGTGTTGTCTGCCCCGTTTCGGATGCAGAAGTTAACGCCCGCGTTGGGACGGGTGCCAGAACGTCACCCCCCGCTCCACGAGCGCGATCAGGCCGTAGAACAGCGATCCCGCAAGGGCTGCCACGGCAATTTCGGCCCAGACCATGTCGAGTTGCAAGCGTCCCACCTCTGTCGAGATGCGAAACCCCATCCCGCGTGTCGGAGAGCCGAAAAATTCGGCAACAATCGCCCCGATCAAGGCCAGCGTCGAGGCGACTTTCAGCCCGTTGAAGATGAAGGGCATCGCGGCGGGCAAGCGCAGCTTGAGCAGGCTTTGCACCCAATTGGCGCTGTATGTGTGCATCAAGTCGCGCTGCATGCGGTCGGCGGCAGTCAGCCCCTGCACGGTATTCACCAGCATCGGGAAGAAAACCATGGCGACCACCACGGCGGCCTTGGAGGGCCAGTCGAACCCGAACCACATCACCATGATCGGCGCTGTCCCGATAATGGGCAGGGCCGCCAGGAAATTGCCCACCGGCAACAGCCCCCGGCGCAGGAAATCGCTGCGATCCACCGCCAGCGCGAACAGGAACGCGGCGCCCACGCCGATCGCATAGCCCGACAGCGCGCCCTTGACGAAGGTCTGTAGGAAGTCGATCCACAAGGTATCGAGCGATGCGAGGATGCGTGTCCAGATACCGGATGGCGCAGGCAGGATCACGCGGGGCACCTCCAGGGCGCGGACAATCACTTCCCACAGCCACAGCAAGGTGGCCCCGAACAGCAGCGGCGCAAGCAAGGGCTGCAATCTGCCCAGAATGCCGGGCGCGCGTTTGGCTTCTGCCAGTTGCGCGACAAGCCACCATGCCACCAACCACAGGCCGATGGTTGCCGCCCAAAACCAGGGCGTGTTTGCGGCGGTGGGCGTCAATTTCAGCGCGCCGTTCCAGAAAAGGACCGCGATCAATAGCAGGATCAGGCGCGGTGCCCACATCGATATTTCCTGCGTCCGATCCGCGATGTAGATATGGTGCACCGCGAGCAGACCCACGGCCACCATCATAGCCACCATGACCGGGGTCGGCGCTTGACCCCATCCACCTGCTGCCAACACCAGAAGTGTTGCAAGCGCCAGCCCCAGCGCCTGAATCGCGCCGGTGTGCCGTAGCGCGCTCATACCCCCACCCCCATACGCCTGAGCGTCGCACGTTGCAGAACCGCAATGATCGCGACCATGCTTGCCGCCAGGATCGCCGCCGCAAACAGCGCCGCCCATATCTGCACGGTCTGGCCGTAATAGCTGCCCGACAATAGCCGCGCGCCAAGGCCTGCGACCGCGCCCGTGGGCAGCTCTGCCACGATGGCCCCGACCAAGGCTGCTGCAATGGCCACTTTCAGCGACGCGAACAGATAGGGCATCGACGATGGCAGTCGCAACTTGCCAAGCACCTGAATGCCGCTGGCGCTATAGGTGCGCATCAGGTCCAACTGCATCTGGTCCGGCGCGCGCAGGCCTTTGACCATGCCGACAACGACCGGAAAGAAGGACAGGTAGGTCGAGATGATCGCCTTCGGGATCAGCCCGGTGATGCCGATGGCATTCAGAACCACGATAATCATGGGTGCGATGGCAAGGATCGGGATGGTCTGGCTGGCAATGGCCCAGGGCATGACCGACGCATCCATCGCGCGGTTATGCACGATCCCGACCGCAAGGGCGATGCCAAGGGCAGAGCCGATGGCAAAGCCCAGCAGC
>JAAAPG010000173.1 GCA_009908405.1 Alphaproteobacteria bacterium
GAATTTCTCGCGCCGGAACGACACGCAGCCGGACCCGCCGCCGCCAGAGCGGATGGTGACCCTTGCCAGATCGAGGAATTTCATGACGCGTGCTCCGATAGCGTTGAACCGCTGCCTTTATCGCAGGATCACCGCAAGCGAAAGGGGCTCTCGCGCGCGGGACAGGCGGGAGGGCGGGTGGGGCCTTGTCCCGCGCGTGAGAGCCCCGCCTTACCGCCCCTTGAACAAGCCTCCCAATACGCCGCGCAGGATCGATTTCCCGGCGCGGGTGCCAAGCTGGCGGGCCATGGATTTGGCAAAAGCCTCAACCGCGGTTTCACGACCGCTGCTGCGAGATGGCGCGCGACCCGCTTTGCGCGGCATGGAAGGGTCGTATCGGCGCGCGGAATTGAACTCGCGGTCCTTGTTCTGCTCCGGTTGCGCCAGCGCGGTTTCCGTCGCGCGCGCCGCCGCTTCAGCGCGCTTGGCCAAGCGTTCATGGGCGCTGTCACGGTCGACCATGCGCTCGTATTTTCCCGCGACGGGCGAGCGCGTCATCAGCATGTCCCGCTCCCCCGGCTCCAGCGGTCCCATCTGGCTGGCCGGCGGGCGGATCAAGGTGCGCTCGGCAATGCCGGGATTGCCTTTCTCGACCAGAAAGGACGTCACCGCTTCGCCCACGCCCACATCGCGAATTGCATCGGCGATGTCGAAACGCGGGTTCGGTCGATAGGTTTCGGACGCCCGCTTGAGCGCCTGCTGGTCCCGCGCGGTGAAAGCGCGCAGCGCGTGCTGCACCCGGTTGCCCAACTGGCCCAGTACGTCATCGGGCACATCATCGGGGTTTTGCGTGACAAAATACACGCCGACACCCTTGGACCGAATCAGCCGCGCCACACGCTCGACCTTTTCGATCAAGGCGCGCGGCGCGCCATCGAACAGCAGATGGGCCTCGTCGAAAAAAAACACCAGCTTGGGTTTGTCGGGGTTGCCGATTTCGGGCAGTTCCTCGAACAGCTCCGACAAAAGCCATAGCAGGAATGTCGCATAAAGCCGGGGGCTGCGCATCAACCGGTCGGCATGCAGGATAGAGACATATCCCCGTCCATCCGGCGCCACGCGCATGAAGTCCGACAATTCCAACGCCGGTTCGGAAAAGAAATGCGCCGCGCCCTGATTTTCCAGCACCAGCAGCTTGCGCTGGATCGCCCCGATACTGGCCGTTGTGACATTGCCGTACTGGAGCGAGATCTCGCGCCGGTTTTCGCCCAGAAAGGTCAGAACCGCGCGCAAGTCTTTCAGATCGAGGATCGGCAGACCCTCGTCATCCGAAATGCGGAACGCCACGTTGATGACCCCTTCCTGCGCTTCGGTCAGCTCCAGCATCCGCGACAGCAAAAGCGGGCCGACCTCTGCGACGGTGGCGCGCACCGGATGGCCGTATTCCCCGAAAAAGTCCCAGAAGATGACCGGACTTTCCCGAAAGCCGTAATCCGGCAACCCGATTTTATCGGCACGCTTGAACAGGTGATCTTTCGCCACGCCCGGCGCGCCCATCCCGCTGACATCGCCCTTGATGTCGGTCAGAAACACCGGCACGCCCGCGTTCGAGAATTCCTCGGCCAGGATTTGCATGGTGATCGTCTTGCCGGTGCCGGTCGCGCCCGCGATCAGCCCGTGGCGGTTGCCGAACTTCAGGGCAAGTTCTTGTGGCAGGCATTGTTCCACCCCGCCCCCACCGACGAAAATTGTCCCTGCTTCACCACGCATACCGCCCCACCTTCACAAAAATACCTGACGGGTGCGAAACTATGCCAGTGTCGGCCCGGTTGGAAAGGTCTTCTTTACCCTTTCATGCGATGCTGCGGTCATGCGCGCCTGTTGCCCTGTCGCCAGACGCGCATGTTTTCCTCCCTGTCAGACTTGGCCGCGCCCAGGGGCGCGGTCCTTTTCACCGTGGCTGAACGTCTCTGCGTTTCAAACGACACCGCGCACCGCGTCAAAGGCAGTCAAAAAGCCCTGAAAATGTGAAAAATCATGGCAATCTTAGGTGTTGACGGGTCATTTTTTTCGCCATACGCTTCGCAGCAATAGTCGGCTGGTCCGACAGGGAGAGAACGAAAAACACCATGGATAAGGGCCTTCGGGCCCTTATTTTTTTGGGTGAGGTCGCAACAAGCAACGGACGCCGTCGGGCAGAATGGCGCCACCCGACCGGCCCGGCGTGCCGCGCTCTCGTTTTTTGCCTGACACTCGGACTGCCCCGTGTTATTGCCCGCTGAATCGTCCAAGATCGAGGGATCCAATGACACAATCCTATGCTTTTGCCCTGCGTTCGGCAGCCTTCGGAACGGCGTTGATGCTTGCGACCACCGCCATGGCCCAGGACACCCCGGAGGCAGAGACCACGCCCGCGCAGCCCTCTTTGATGGAGTTGTCCACGGGAGAGGTCATCAACAACGCCGGCAGCGATGACGCCAGCTATGTCAGCGCCACGCATGGCGACTGGGAAGTGGTCTGCATGCGCTCCGAAGAGGACGTGGATCCCTGCCAGATGTACCAGCTTTTGCGCGATGCAGACGGCAACGCGACGGCAGAGATCACCATGTTTCCGCTGCCGTCCGGCCAGGATGCCGCCGCCGGGGCAACGATCCTGACCCCGCTGGAGACCCTTCTGACCGCACAACTGGTCATGCAGGTCGATGGCGGTGCCGCGAAGCGGTATCCGTTCACTTTCTGCACCGCGATCGGCTGCATTTCGCGCGTCGGCTTTACCGCCGCAGAGATTGACGCGTTTCGCGGCGGGGCCAACGCCACCTGGACCCTGGTGCCGATTGCCGCGCCGGACCAGAACGTGACGCTGCAAATGTCGCTGATCGGGTTCACCGCGGCCTTTGCGGATTTGAACGAAGACCTGCAATAACACCGCGACCCCGCGCGCGGACCCACGCGCGCGGGCGCGCCCGTCAAAGCCCTGCGCTTGGGTCAAGTTGCCCGTGCAAGCGGCGCAGCCCTGCGCGCGCGGCCGCCAATGTCACCGCTTTGCGGCGCGCGGGGGCCAGTTTTGTTTCATCGCCCAACTGCATGATCTGCGCACCGTATCGGTCCGCCAGGATCAGCCCGTGTGTTTCCGGCAGAACGTCACGCGGAAACGTGGCGTCGACTGCCCAGAAGAACCGGTCACACCAAGGCAGATAGCCTGGCCATTTCCGGTCGCTGCGAAAATCACCCAGGCTGGATTTGCATTCGACAATCCAGATTTCGCCTTTCGCCCCCAGCGCAAGCACGTCGACCCGCAAGCCGCGCGCCAGGACGAATTCGCAGATCGGTTCAAACCCCACCTGCCGCAGCCCGCGCGCCACGCCGCGCGCCAGCTCCATGCCGGGTGATCGTGTCTTGTCCTGCATGAGCGCAAAATGAACAAAGTATGAACACAGGTCAAGTCCGCGATCATGCTTGAATGACGCCCCGCTGCACACTAGGTATGGGGTAGGCAGGTTCTGCTCTTCACGTGCGCGGCCCTTTTCCAGCGGCCTATACGCATGTCCGAGGGAGCTGGCTCTGGCAGGGCCCTGGTCCTGTTACCTGGCGCCCACCTGAACTTCAGGCTCTCGGAAATTCACGCCGCCACGGTCGCTGCGGGCCTGCCACCCACCCCCACTTAACGGCGGCGCGCGTCACGTGTCGAGAGGCGCACCGGCACCGGGTCAAAGCTGCGGATGGGCGTGCCGCGGTCATCATCATCATCGTCGTCATCTTCATAGCCCATGCGCATGATCCGGATCGCGAATTGCACGCCGGCAAAGACCAGCCCGTTGAAGAAGAAGATCAGGAACAGCCCCAGCAACCCGTCGCTGGAATTGAACACCAGATGCCCCAGGTTGCCCACGTTCATGTAAAGCAAAATGGCGGTGAAAACCGCCGACAGGCCGAAGCCGATGGCAATTTGCTGTAGATAAACCTTGATAAGTTTGGGCATGCATGCGCCTCCTGTGTTGACGTGAAAAGCTACGCCTTTTGCACGCGAAAGCAAGCCCTCGCACCGGCCAAGGCGATTTGCCGCAAGATGGCATCCGGTCGTCACGTCGTTGTTACCGCAAGCAACTATGCGCAGGGCATCCACAACACGGGAGAACTCGATGACACTGAAATCCACCCTGATCGTTGCCGGTCTGGCCGCCAGCACCGCCACCGGCGCGCTTGCGCAAGACCTTGTCGGTGCTGTCACCTACGGCCCGCGCCCCTTCTACCTGATCGACCGGATGGAAGACGGCCCGCTGAAGGACACGCTGGCGGCGTGCAGCGCGCAGACGCCCGCGATGTCGACGTTTTCCATCGGCCACCGCGGCGCGCCTTTGCAATTCGCCGAGCATACCCGCGAAAGCAATATCGCCGCGGCACGCATGGGCGCGGGAATTCTGGAATGCGACGTGACCTTCACCGCCGACGAGGAACTGGTCTGCCGCCATGCGCAGAATGACCTGCACACCACGACCAATATCCTGGCGACCGATCTGGCCAGCACCTGCGTCACGCCCTTCACCCCGGCCGATGGCGACACGAACGCAACGGCCGAATGCCGCACTTCGGAACTGACGCTGGACCAATTCCGCAGCCTGACACCCAAGATGGACGCCGCCAATGGCCGCGCCACCACGGTGGAAGACTACATGGCCGGAACCGCCAACTGGCGCACCGACCTGTATTCCACCCAGCCCACCACGCTGATGACCCATGCCGAATCGATCGACCTGTTCGACGCCTTGGGCGCGGATTTCACGCCGGAGCTGAAATCGGCCTCGGTCGAGATGCCGTTCAACGGGTTCACCCAAGCCGATTACGCGCAAAAGCTGGTGGATGAATATGTCGCTGCCGGGATCGACCCTGCCCGCGTCTGGCTGCAAAGCTTCAACCTGGATGACGTGAAATACTGGGTCGAGAACACGCCCGATTTCGGCGCGCAGGCGGTCTATCTGGATGACCGTTACGAGGCGTCGGATGACGACGAAGGCCTGATCGACCCCAATGACCGCGCAACGTTCAAGCCCACCATGCAGGAACTGGCCGATATGGGCGTGCAATACATCGCCCCGCCGATGTGGATGCTGCTGACACTGGATGAGGCGGGCAACATGGTCGCCAGTGAATACGCCAAGGCCGCGCAGGACGCGGATCTGGGCATCATCACCTGGACGCTGGAACGCTCCGGCCCGCTGACCACGGGCGGCGGCTGGTATTTCCAGAGCGTGGCAGAGGCGACCGAGACCGATGGCGATTACTTCACCATCCTGCACGCGCTGCACGAAGAAGCTGGCGTGATCGGCGTGTTCAGCGACTGGCCCGCGACGGTCACCTATTACGCGAACTGCATGGGGCTGTAAGCCCATCACCGGGCGCGCGGGTTACGGCGCGCCCGGCTCCCCCTGTCTGCGCGGGCGCGGGCGCGAGGGGATCTCGGTCAGCAATCCGCCAACCCCCATGCCCATGATATCGGCGGGCGTGACGGTCAGCCCGCAGACGATCCGCTCCATCACCCAATCCGCCCCGTTCAACGCGGGGCTTTTGGCGCATCCGGGCAGGCCGATGACGGGGCGATTATAAAGCGCGCCCAGAAACAGCAAATTGCCGGGGTCCACGGGCATGCCGAAATGATCCACCCGGCCCCCGGCGCGGCGCAAGGCTTCGGGCGCGGTGTCGTGCAGGTCGGACGTGGCAGAGCCGGTCAGCATCAGGATCAGCGGCGCATCCGTGGCTTGCAGGGCCTGTGCCAGCGCCTTGGAATCGTGATCGACCACGCGGGCCGCGTCCATTGCCACGCCCAAGCGCGCCAACCGTTCGGCGGTCACGCGCGCGCCCTTGTCGCCGGGGTCCATGCCGCCCGCACGGGTCAGCACAAGCGCCGCGCGGGGGATGACGGGGCAGCGCAACGACAACCCGCCCTGCCCGGCCTG
>JAAAPG010000300.1 GCA_009908405.1 Alphaproteobacteria bacterium
CGCCTAAGCGGTCGGTCAACATCTTCCAGCCGTCCCAGTCATCTTCCGAGCAGCCATCTTCTATGCTGATGATCGGGTAATCGTCGCAAAGCTTGGCCAGGTAGTCGACATTCTCGGCGGCGGTCAGGGACAGGCCCTCGCCCGCCATCTCGTATTTGCCGCCTTTGAAATACTCGGTCGCGGCGCAGTCAAGCGCCAGGTAGATGTCCTGCCCCGGCGTGTAGCCCGCCTTTTCGATCGCTTTCAGAATGAAATCCAGCGCATCGCGGGTGCCCGACAGGTTCGGGGCAAAGCCGCCTTCGTCGCCGATGCCCGTGGACAGGCCCGCCGCGTGCAGCTCTTTTTTCAGCGTGTGAAAGACCTCGGACCCCATGCGCACCGCGTCACGAATGTCATCCGCCGAGACCGGCATGATCATGAATTCCTGTATGTCGATCGGGTTGTCGGCGTGTTCACCACCGTTGATGATGTTCATCATCGGCACCGGCAGCGTGCGCGCGGACGTGCCGCCCACGTAGCGAAACAGCGGCTGACCCGTATAGTCGGCCGCGGCCTTGGCCACGGCCATGGACACACCCAGAATGGCATTCGCGCCCAGCCGGCCCTTGTTGGGAGTGCCGTCCAGTTCCATCATGGCGGCGTCGATGGCGACCTGTTCGGTCGCGTCGAATCCCACAAGTGCCTCGGCCAACTCGCCATTCACGGCGGCAACGGCGTCCAGCACGCCCTTGCCCATGTAGCGGGATTTGTCGCCATCGCGCTTTTCCACCGCTTCATGCGCGCCGGTGGACGCGCCAGAGGGCACGGCGGCGCGCCCCAGTGTGCCGTCTTCCAGAACGACGTCCACCTCGACCGTCGGATTGCCCCGGCTGTCGAGGATCTCGCGGCCGATTACGTCGATGATGATGCTCATGATCTGTCCCTATTCGCTGACGGTTTGTTTGCGCTACCTATATCGGTCAAACCCGTGCAAGGGAAGGGCGGCGGGTTTCGCGCCACAGCGTGAACAGGCCTGCCGCGATGATGATTGCCGCCCCGATATAGGTCAGCGAATCGGGGCGTTCGCCGAACACTGTCAGCGCGACGATCAGGGCAAAAACCATGCGCGTGTAGCGGAACGGCGTGACCACCGGAATCTCGCCCACGCGCATCGCCGCGACAACCATGTAATAGGCCACGACGCCCACCAGCAGGGTGCAGGCCAGAAGGGCCAGCCGGGACGCATCGGGAATGACGGGCGCGGTTCCCATGATCCACATCATCAGCATCCCCGTGGGGGCCATGAGCCCAAAGGCCCAGGCCGACATCTGGAAGCCGGAAATGCGCACGGGTGCGGCGCGGGTGGCCAGATCGCGCGTCGCCAGCCCCAGCACGCCAAGCACCGCCCAAAGCGAGGCAGGCTCGAACCCCGCCATACCGGGCCGCACGATCAGCATGACGCCGAGCAGCCCGGCCAGGATTGCCAGCCAGCGCCGCCAACCCACTTGCGCGCCAAGGAACAAGGCCGCGCCCAATGTCACGACCAAGGGTGTGGCTTGCAGGATCGCCGAGGCGGTGGACAGGCTGGCCAGCACGAAGCCCAGCACGAAGCCGACCGTGCCCACGACTTCGCCAATATTGCGGATGACCATGGCGCGGCTGGCCATGTCGGCGGAAAACAGTTTCTGCCCCTTGGCGGTTGCGAACAGGCCGAACACCACCGCCCCGCTCGCGCCCAGCATGACCAAGATTTGCCCGACGGGGATTGCCCCGGACAACAGCTTGATGAACATGTCTTCCAGCGCGAACCCGGCCATGGCGAGGGTCATCAGCAAAGCACCGCGCAGATTGTCGGACATCGGTCGATCTTTCACAGGTTAATATTAGCCGAGTGCTACACAACCGGCGGGTAGCTGAAAAGCAAAAAGCGCGCCCGACGGGGGCGCGCTTTTCAAAGCCGTAAGCCGTGGGAAGATCACTCTTCCTTCGCGGCTTTCTTGATCGGCGCCCAGAGCTGCTTGTTGGTCAGGTACAGCAAGGCCGCCAGAACAGACAGGAAGATGACGCCCACGAAACCGGCCTGCTTGCGCTCGACCATCTTGGGTTCCGCCGTCCACATCAGGAAGGCGGCGACGTCCTTGGCCTGCTGCTCCTTGGTCGCCGGGGTGCCGTCGGCGTATTCAACACCGTCTTCCCACAGGACCGGGGCCATCGAAACCCAGCTTGCCGAGGCTTCGTTGTAGTAGAACATCGTCCCGGCTTCGAACTTCTCGTCACCGTTGAAGCCGTCGACAAAAGACGCGATATATTCCGCCCCGCCCATGCCGTTCACGAGCTGGTTTATCCCCAACCCATACGGGCCGGAAAAGCCCACGCGGGATTTTGCCATCAAGCTCAGGTCAGGTGCACCTTCGAACTGCGATTCGGGAAACTTGTCGGGACCGCCGGCAACCCGCCAGTCGCGCAACTCGGGATCCCAGATTTCATACATTTCCGCGTAAGCGCGCATCTGCTCTTCGGGCAACTCGGGCCCGTTCGGGTCGCTCAGGTTGCGAAAGGCGACCTTTTCCAGCCCGTGGCATGATGAACAGACCTGTGTGTAAACCTGCAGCCCGCGCTGAAGCTGGTTGCGATCATACGTGCCGAACGGCCCCTCGAAAGAGAAATCGTAGTCGGTGATCTTGCCCAGCTCCCCGGCCGCAAGGGCCGGAGAACTGGCAAGCATGGCTGCCGCTATCGTGGAAACGGCGAGTTTCTTGAACATTCTATCTCTCCAATTTCCGTCGGTTATTCGGCCGGGACCGGCTCTGGCGAAGGACCGTTGCCGCCGGATTTGTTTTTCAACGACGCTTTGAAGTCCTCTTCGATCGTGGCGGGTTGCGGCAGCGGCTTCTCGATCACGCCCAAGATGGGCAGGATGACCAGGAAGTAGCCGAACCAGTAGGCCGTCCCGATCAGCGATATCGTGCTGTAGATACCTTCGGCGGGCATGGCGCCGGCCCACATCAACACGAAGAAATCGACCACGAGCAGCCAGAACCACCACTTGAACATGGGGCGGTAGCGGCCGGAACGCACGTTCGACGTATCCAGCCAAGGCACCAGTGCCATCACGAAGATGGAGCCGAACATCGCCAGCACCCCGAAGAACGCGGCGTCGATGATCCCGAAGGACAGCCAGTTCACCGCCATCACCACCCACACATCAGAGGTGAAGGCGCGCAGGATCGCGTAGAAAGGCAGGAAATACCATTCCGGGACGATGTGCGATGGCGTCACCAGCGGGTTTGCCTCGATGTAGTTGTCCGGGTGGCCCAGGAATTGCGGCATGAAACCGACCAGCGCCCAGAACAGCGCGAAGATCACGGCCAGCGCGAACAGGTCCTTGATGACGAAGTAGGGCCAGAAGGGCAGCGTGTCCTTGGCAGCTTCCTCTTTCGACGTGCGACGCACGTCCACGCCTGTCGGGTTGTTGTTGCCCGTGGTGTGGAACGCCCAGATGTGCAGGATCGACAGACCCAGGATCACGAAGGGCAACAGGTAGTGCAGGCTGAAGAAGCGCGTCAGCGTGGCATTGCCCACGGCCGGCCCGCCCAGCAACCAAGTTTGCAGCATCTCACCAATGCCGGGGATTGCCCCAAACAGGCCGGTAATCACGGTTGCGCCCCAGAAGGACATCTGACCCCACGGCAGAACGTATCCCATGAACGCGGTCGCCATCATCGCCAGGTAGATGAACATGCCCAAAATCCACGTCACTTCGCGCGGGGATTTGTAGCTGCCATAATACAGGCCGCGGAAAATGTGGATGTAAACGGCGGCAAAGAACAACATCGCGCCGTTCTGGTGCAGGTAGCGCAGCATGTGGCCACCGTTCACGTTGCGCATGATGTGCTCGACACTGGCAAAGGCCAGGTCGGCATCCGGCGTGTAATGCATGACCAGCACGATGCCGGTAACGATTTGCAGCACAAGGCAGGTCATCAGCACGATGCCCCAGATCCACATCCAGTTCAGGTTCTTGGGCGTGGGGATCTTGATGGTGTCGTAAAGCAGGCCGACGATGGGAAGACGCTTGTCAATCCACTTCTCGGCATTGGTGTTCGGCTCGTAATGGTCGTGTGGAATACCAGACATGTATTCTCTCCTTTAACCAAGCTGGATCGTGGTATCGTCGACAAATGTCGCCACCGGGATATGCATGTTTTCCGGGGCTGGCCCGCGACGAATGCGGCCAGCGGTGTCGTAGTGCGACCCGTGGCAGGGGCAGAACCAGCCGCCGAAATCCCCCGCGCCGTTACCCAGGGGCACACAACCCAGATGGGTGCACACGCCGGTCATGACCAGCCACTCGCCCGCGTCATCCATGGTGCGGTTTGCGTCGGATGCGTCTGTGCCCGGCTTGTTGGGATTGCGCGATTCTTGGTCGATCGGCAGCTCATCCACTGACACGGCGCGCCCGGCCTCGATCTCTTCGGCGGTGCGGCGGCGCAGGAAAACGGGCTTGCCAAGAAAGCTGACGGTCAACTGGCTGCCGGGTTCCAGACCACCGACATCAACAAAGATCGACGACAAGGCCTGCACATCGGCCGTGGGGTTCATCTGGTTGACAAGCGGCCAAACGGCGGCCCCAACGGTCACGACACCCGCACCGGCGGTTGCGTAATAGATGAAATCCCGGCGGGTGCTTTCGTGGTCATCAGCGTGGGACACGAGCATTCTCCCTTTTCAATGGGTACGAGGGCTATAATTATGGACAGGCCGCACACGGATGCGGCCCCTCGATCTTGCATTTAGCGGGGAATAGGGGGTGCGTCCAGCTTTGAAAGCGTGGAAAGGTGTCGCAGTTGCAACGATTCTATCGCTTTTCAGGCCGTTTGCGCTACTCGACGGGCATCGTTTCCGACATCGACTCCCGCACGGCGAGTTTGTTTTGCCACTTGGCCAGCGCGGGGGCCACCTGGCGCCAGTCGCGCGCATCGTGGCGCAGGTCCAGATAGGCCAGCGCGCAGCCCAGCGCGATCTGGCCCATGCAGAGCGGTCCTGCCAGATAGGCGACCCAGCGCTCTTCCAGCACCGCGATGCTGCGGGTGATCTTGGACCATTGGCCATCGGAAATTTGTGGCATCTGCATGTCCTTGGGGCGCAGGCGCGACTCATAGACCATCAACAGCGCGGCATCGAGCATGCCATCCGCCGTCGCTTCCAGCGTCAGGCAATCCCAATGCCGCGCGCCAGACGGGTAAAACCGGTCGCCTCCCAAACTGTCCAGATACCGGCAGATCACCCGGCTGTCATACAGCGCGCCGCCCTCTGGCCGGGTCAGAACCGGCACCTTGCCAAGCGGGTTCGCGCCCAAGGGCACGCTGCCGGGGTCCAGCGGCGTGCCAGAAGCCGGGACCAAGGCAATCCGGTCCACCAGCCCCGCTTCATGCGCCAGCACCATCACCTTGCGCACATAGGGCGAGGTCGGGCTGTGATACAGCGTCAGCCCGCTCATACCCGGCGAAAGCGGATGCGGCCCAGCAGGCTGCCGTCAATTTCCACCCCCGGCCCGTTTTCGCCCAGCCGCACCACGCGGCGAAAACGCCCGGCCATGTTCCATTGGTCCCGGTCCTGCGCGCGCTGCGCGCTCATCCCTTCGGGCAGGTCATCCAGCGCATCCTCGGCGCGCTGGTCGACACGCCCGCGTTCCATCTGGCGGGCAAACACGTAACCGGCAAACGCGATCGCGCCATAACGCGCGGCGGTTGCGGCTATCGGGGCAAGGGGAACGGGCATGGAAACCTCTGGCTTGTTTGCCCAAGTGTATCAGGCAAACCGGCCCTGTCCATTCACGATTGCGGGCCGATCTGCCCCACGGGGCCAAGCGCCCCGGTCTGCGCGCGCTGCATCAGC
>JAAAPG010000055.1 GCA_009908405.1 Alphaproteobacteria bacterium
TGTGAGTGTTGCGAAAGCGCAGGCGCTGCCAGCGTCCGAAAAAGGCCTGCAGATGCGGGCGCTTCCACAGACGCATGTTCAGCGCGTCGTAGCCCGCGTGGTCCTCGCGCCATGCGCGGGCCTGCGCCTCCAGATGGTCGATCAGCTCGGGCAGGGCGCACAGGCGGTCGCGACACGGATCATACCATTTGGGATAAAGCAACATGGCCGCGGCGAAAAGCTGCGTGCGGGTCAGTTTGCGGCGGCGGCGCGGGTGCGGCGTCTGGTCGTCACTCAACCCCCAGCCCGCGTAGAAGGGCAGGCCCCAGACATGCGGGCGATGACCCGCCAGGATCGCCTCGAACCCCATCTGCGAGCTGACGGTATAAACCGCGATGGCCCCTTCCAGCAGTTCCCATGGAGAGCAGGGTGCATCATGCAGGGTGATCCGCTCCGCCGTGGCATCGGCACGTGTGAAATGGCCGGGGCGCAGCCCTTGCGCCGCTTCCGGGTGGCTGCGGATCACGATGCGCGCATGTGGATGATCGAGCTGCGCCTGCACCAGCATGTCATGAAAAATATGCGGTGAAAGTGGGCCGTGCATCCCACCATGGCGCAGCGCCGCATCCCCGCGCACCTGGTCGATGACCAGAACATAGCCGGGGGGCGGCGCGGGGCGGGCAGGGTCCACGGCGCTGTATTTGCCCAGATGCAGCGCCCTGAGCCGCGCCATGCAAAGCCGCGCGGTTTCCAAGATGGCATGGTCGTCCAGCGGGTGCGTGGCCAGCAGTGTTTCGAGGTCGCTGGGGCAGGATGGGTCATAGTAGATGCCCTGTTGGTCAAGCAACAGGCCCAGCGTCGGTTCCCCGGCGCGGCCGGGAAAGAGCGAGCGCAGGAATGCATCCTCGACGCGTAGGATCTTGGCGCCCCTGCGGGCGGCTAACGCTTCGGCGCGTGCGGCGCGGGGCGCATGGCCCCATGCGGCGATCAGGTCCGGCTTGCCGCGCCAACCGATGCCAACCGGAACCCCCGCCAATGCCAAGATCCGACGAATGCGCCGCGCCTGAGCCGATGGCCCGAGGAACCCGCCAGAGACGGCATGAACCTGCGGGCGCATGGGATCAGTCGTCGGCGCTGCGAGTCAGCGCACGAATGGAAGAGGCCGCGGTGATCGAGCCGGTCAACGCAGAGATCTGGCGTGCCCAGAGAACGGAACTGGCCTCTGTCACGAAGATCGTGTCGCCATCGCGGATCTTGAAGTCGCGGGCGTTGAACATGCCCGTGGGCGCGGTCAGGTCCAGCACGTAGACAAAGCGCACATCGGTGACGAATTTACCAAAGCCCAGGATCTCTGTCGCGATCTCGGGCCGTTCATCGCGAAAGATGAACACGCCCTTTGGGTCGGCGCGCAGCGGGTCCAGCCCCCCGACAGAGGCCAAGGCGTCTATCGCGGAAATTTGCTGGGTTTCGAAGGCGACGCGGTTTGTCGTGCCGGTGGCCCCCAGAACCGAGAAGCTGCGTTGATCCTGCTTGACCAGAACGCGGTCGCCACCGCGCATGGCAATATCCAGCGACGGGTCGGAGAAGATATCCTCCAGCCAAGCGCTGTCCTGACGCTTGCCGCGCGTGACCAGCACTTGCGCGGTTTCAAGCGGAATGCTGATACCGCCCGCGCTGGCGATGACCGATGACAAACGGTTCGACGCGCGCGTGACGGGATACACGCCCTGTGCTGTCACGCCGCCCGTGACCGACACTGTCGATCCGTCGCCCTGCTCGCGTGCGACCATAACCTGCGGATCCGGTGTCTGTTCGTCGAGCGAGCGGGTCAGGATACGGCGCAGCGCTTCGGGCGTCTGGCCCGCCGCGCGAATGCGTCCCGCATAAGGCACAAAGATGAAGCCCGCATCGTCGACCTGCAACGTTTCGATGATCGCATTGTTGGTCGTTTCGGGGGCCAACAGGCCTTCGGGGACGTTTTCGTACACGTTCAGGGTAATCGTGTCGCCGGGACGGATGGTGTCGCCGCCCAGCAGCGCACCCGCGCGCAGCGCATGGCTGAAGCCCAGCGTCTCGGGGCGGTTCGCGACCTGGCTCACCCGTTTGGTGACCGCGATGATATGCGCATCGCCGTCGCGCATGACGGAACCGCTGAAGATCTCATTGGATGTTGGTCCGTCGCGCGACACGTCGCAAGACGCGACGGCGACACATGCAAGAAAGGCCGCGGCGCGACCCAGGGACTTAGAAATAGCAAACACTGCTCGGGCTCCTGTAAAAGGACTGGCCTCTGATTATTGCCTGCATCCTACGCGCGGACGGGCATTTCGCCAAGGGATGAAATGGGTTAGCGGTCATTTCACCATGCGCAACTGTTGCCGTGGGGCCGCGTCGCCGGTGATGAGCGCGGTGTAAGGGTCTTGCGGGGCAAGCATCATATCCACCACATGTCGCATCAATTGGCGGCGACCCCGCAACGAATAGTAGCCACCCGGCACCTGAGAGGTTTCCAGCAGGAAATGCCGGTAGCGCCTGTAGGCGCGGGCATCGGGGCGGGTGGGGCCGGCGAAAAACTGCTCTATCGGCTGGGTCGAGACGAATTCGGGCTTGTCGAACACCGCGCGCCCGAAGGCCATGAGCGGCATTCCGCGCCAAAGCACCTGTTGCGCAGCGGTGGAATTGACCGTCACCGCGGAGCGCGCGTGGTTCAACAGCAGCGCCAGTTTGCCGCCGCGCACGAAATGCACGCGCCCGCGCAAGCCGTACTGGTCGGTCAGACGCCGGATCACGGCGCGCAGCGGTTGGCGGCCATCTTCAAGCGGGTGCGCCTTGATGACAAGATGATGATGGCGGGGCGCACCGGCGGCAAATCCTGCAAAGACGGTATCCAGAAAATCTGCCTGCGTGTCGAACGGGCCGTGCGCGCGAAAGCTGCTGTCATGGGCCAGTTGCAGCAACACCAAATGGTAGGGAAAGCCGCCGTTGCGGATGCGCCATGACGCCACGCGCCGCCCCAGGGAGGTCAGCGGCATTGCCCAGAGCCGTTTCAGATACAGGCGAAATTCCTGCACCACGCTCAGATCGCGATGGGGCCGGAACCTGTGATACGGCCCGTTCAGCGCCATGACGCAGAAATGATACAGCGCGCCATAAAAGATATGGTGGCGCATATCGCCCCAATGCGCGGGCGGGTCGGGCAGTTCCAGGTCGCATTTTTCCAGCGCGCGACGCATGTCTTCGACACTCATGTCCATCAGCACGGAATTGCCGTTGCTGCCGTCGCGTTCATAGGTCACCCAGTAGGGGCGCAGGTAGCCTTCCTCGAACACGTGCACGGTGATCCCGCGCGCGCGGGCGATCGCGATCGCTTCGGCATGGATGGCGCGCACATCGCCGTAAAGCGCAAGGTCGGTAATGCCATGGCGCGTGAACAGCGCGGCGCAGAACGCGCCCCAATCCTCTGGCGCGCCGGTATAGGGAATATAGCTGGACCGGTCGCGCCAGAACAGCGCATCGCCCCGGTTGAAGCCCACGCGCCAGACATCGGCCCCGGCGGCACGCAGCATGCGCCCAAGCCGATTGAAGAACGGTCCGTGCGGCCCCTGCAAGAACAGGAAGCGCCGCGATGCGGTCGGTAATGCCATGGCGTTTCGCCTGATTTTATCCCCCATTCGCCAGAATAGGGCTGCTCTTTTTCGATAGGGTAAACGAAAACGCGCGTTGCGTCATCAAAAACGCGCAACATCTGTCGGGCTGTTGCTTGCAAAGCCACAGGCGCTAGGATTACCTGCGCGTGCAACAGCAGGATTCACACCATGTTCACAGGCATCATTACCGATATCGGTCGCGTTCGCAGCATCGTGCAGGAAGGCGATCTGCGCGCCCGGATCGAAACCGGCTACGACACGTCGCGCATCGAGATCGGCGCGTCGATCGCGTCGGACGGGGTGTGCCTGACGGTCGTGGCGCTGGGGCCGGATTGGTATGACGTGCAGGTTTCTGCCGAAACCGTGGAAAAGACCAATCTGGGCACATGGGAGCCGGGCAGGCGCGTCAACCTGGAACGCGCTTTGAAAGTGGGCGATGAGCTGGGCGGGCATATCGTGTCGGGCCATGTCGATGGGCTGGCCGAAGTCGTGGGCCTGTCTGACGAGGGCGACAGCACCCGGATGCGGTTCCGCGCGCCCGCGCACCTGGCCGGGTTCATCGCGTCCAAGGGCTCTGTCGCGCTGAACGGCACATCGCTGACGGTGAACGAGGTGACAGGCGCGGAATTCGGCATCAACCTGATCCCGCATACCAAGCAGGCGACGACATGGGCCGACACCAGGCTGGGCGACCAGATCAACCTGGAGATCGACACCTTGGCCCGCTATGTCGCGCGGATGCAGGAATGGTCGGCGCGGGCATAGACGCCGCATCTGCTCCGGCCTAGACTGCGATCATGAACGATGACTGGGACAGCGTAGCAGAACGCCGCGCCGCGGAGGCGCTGATCGTCGATGTTGACGGCTTCGAGGGGCCTCTCGACCTGCTGCTGACCCTGTCGCGCAGCCAGAAGGTCGATCTTCGGCGCATATCCGTGCTGCAACTGGCCGAGCAATATCTGCACTTCATCGAACAGGCGCGGGCCTTGCGCATTGAATTGGCCGCCGATTACCTGGTCATGGCCGCGTGGCTGGCCTTTCTGAAATCGCGCCTGCTGCTGCCGCCCGACCCGACCGAGGACGGGCCAAGTGGCGAAGACCTCGCCGCCCATCTGGCCTGGCAGTTGGAACGGCTGCAAGCCATGCGCGACGCGGCCGCCCGGCTGATGGCGCGCGACCAGAAGGGGCGTGACTTTTTCGTGCGGGGCCAGCCCGAATCGGTGGCTGTCACGCGCCGGACCGAAATGCGGGCCAACCTGCTGGACCTGATGCGCGCCTATGCCCGCCTGCGCACCCGCGACGAATTCCGCCCCTATGCGTTCGATCGCAGCGATATCTACGCGCTCGAAGCCGCGTTGGAACGCTTGTCGCAGCTCTTGCCGGTCACGCGCGACTGGGCCGATCTTGCCCGGTTCCTGCCCGAGGGCTGGGACAGCGCGCCGGACCGCCGCCGGTCCGCCAAGGCCTCGACTTTCGCGGCGTCGCTGGAACTGGCCAAGCAGGGCCGGGTCGATCTGCGCCAGTCCGAAGCCTTTGCACCGCTGCATCTGCGCGGGCGGGAAGGGGGCGCAGATGGATAGCGCCCGCGCCGATCTGACCGCGCCGTCTCTGGCAGATCAAGAGCGCATGGTTGAAGCGATCCTGTTCGCCTGCGAGCACCCGCTTTCCAGCGCAGAGATCGCGGCGCGCCTGCCGCAAGGCTGCGACGCGCCCGAAGCCTTGGCGCGGTTGCGTCAGCAATACACCGGGCGCGGTGTCAACCTCGTGCGCGTCGGTGACGGCTACGCGCTACGTACCGCCCCGGACCTGGGCTGGCTGATGCAGGCCGAACGGGTCGAACAGCGCAAATTGTCGCGCGCCGCCATCGAGACGCTGGCGATCATCGCCTATCACCAGCCCGCGACCCGTGCCGAGATCGAGGAAATCCGCGGTGTCGCCGTGTCGCGTGGCACGGTCGACCTGCTGCTGGAGCTGGGCTGGGTGCGGCTGGGGCGACGGCGCCAGACCCCGGGACGCCCGGTCACCTTTGTCGTGACGGACGCCTTCCTCGATCATTTCGGCCTCGAATCCGCCCGTGATTTGCCCGGCTTGCAGGAATTGCGCGCGGCGGGGCTTCTGGACAACCGACCGATGCCGGGCGCGACCGCGTCGGAAGAGGACGACGCGACCGATGCGCCGGTGCGCGGACAATCGGAACTTTTCGAGGACTAGCAAAACAAGGGCTTTGACCCCGTTG
>JAAAPG010000239.1 GCA_009908405.1 Alphaproteobacteria bacterium
GACCGCCGCCGAGAATGTCGACTACCTGGCCAAGCTTTGCGACGATTACCCGATCATCAGCATAGAAGATGGCTGCTCGGAAGATGACTGGGACGGCTGGAAGATGTTGACCGACCGCTTGGGCGACCGCGTGCAGCTTGTGGGTGACGACCTGTTCGTGACCAACCCGACGCGCCTGGCCGATGGCATCGACAAGGGCTGCGGCAACTCGTTGCTGGTCAAGGTCAACCAGATCGGCACCCTGACCGAAACGCTCTCTGCCGTCGACATGGCCCACCGCGCGCGCATGACCTGCGTGATGTCCCACCGCTCGGGCGAGACAGAGGACGCCACGATTGCCGATCTGGCCGTTGCCACGAATTGCGGGCAGATCAAGACCGGGTCACTGGCGCGCTCGGACCGTCTGGCAAAATATAACCAGTTGATCCGCATCGCGGAAATGCTGGGCGAAACCGCGGTTTACGCGGGCCGGTCGATCCTGCGCTAAAGCATCTCGCGCAAAAGCGGTTCCCGGTTTGCGCAACAAGACATGCGATCCTGACAGGTCGGAGTGGGGCGCGCGACTACGACTGAACGTGGCGCGCCCTGACGCACATGGTTTCGCGGGCGTCCTCCATCCAGCCCATGTCTTGGCGCCACGCGGCGCGCAGCGCCATGGTTTCGGACAGGGCGACCAAGTCGCCCCTTGCCCCCGGCGTGATGCGCCCACGATCCCTTGCACCGATCACATCGGCGGGAATACGGCTGGCCATGGCCAACGCGCGCGCGACCGGGACACCCAGCCCCACCAGATGCGCAACCGATTGCGGCAAAGAAATATCGGCCCCTGCGAGCGTTCCATCGGCAAGGGTCAGGCGACGGTCCTGTCGCAGGATGCGACGGCCGTTGAGCATGAATTCCGTTATGTCCGTTCCCGCCGCCGCCATGGAGTCGCTGACAAGAAACAGGTCATCCGCGCCCTTCATGCGCAGCGCAACCTCAAGACATTCGGGCGCCACGTGCACGCCGTCTGCGATCAGCCCGGCTTTGAACGGTCGCGTGAGTGCTGCACCGACAAGGCCCGGCGCACGGTTCTGAAGCGCGTTCATCGCGTTGTAGAGATGAGTGACACAGCGCGCGCCCGCCTCTTGCGCAATGCGGGCCTGCGCGGCGGTGCAGTCGGAATGCCCCAGGCTGACGATTGCCCCCGCGCGGTGCAGGGTCGTGATCTGGTCCGGGGTGACCGAATGCGGCGCGACCGTCAGCATCAAGGCGGGCAAGCGTGACGCTGCATGGCACAGAAGGTCCAGATCCTCGGCTGTCATGGGGCGGATCAGGCGTGCGTCATGCGCCCCTTTCCGCGCGGGGTCGAGATGTGGACCTTCCAGGTGCAACCCGGCAAATCCCGGCACCGCGCGCCGTGTGGCCTCGATACCGGCCGCGATCACATTGCGCGTGACCTCTGGCGTGTCGGTGATAAGGGTTGGCAGGATCGTGGTCGCGCCAAGACCCGCATGCACAGCGCAAATGCGCGCCAGTTGGTCGGCGTCGGTGTCCCGTCCGATCATCACACCGCCGCCCCCATTGACCTGCAAATCGACGAGACCGGGGGCGAGGATGACCGCGCCAAGATCCGTCACCTCGGCGCCCGGTGGCACATCCCTGGCGGCAGGGTGCAGGTCCGCGATATGGCCATCGTCGTGCAGGCTGACAGCGGCATCCTTGTGCAGCGTCCAGCCATCGAAAACCTGTGCGGCCTTGAATACGCGTTGCATCAGATGGTCTCTGTAATCTTGCGCAGATGACGCGGGGTGTCGGGATGAAGACCGCGGCGGCGGGCAAGCGCCTCTATGAACGCGTAGAACGAAACGACGCGCAAAAGCGGATCGACCAGCGGATGCAGCGGGGCCGCGATGGGCAATGCGTTCAAATCTGCCAGGTCCGCGGTGACAAAGACATCGGCCCCTTGCGCATTCAGGCGGTGCGCCGTGGTGGCGAAACCGTCCTTCGCGGCATCTTCGCAAATCAGGCCAAGGATCGGAAAGCCGCGTTCGACAAGCGCGGCGGGTCCGTGCAGGACTTCGGCGGCGGAATAGGCCTCGGCATGGATGGCAGAGGTTTCCTTGAATTTCAGCGCGATCTCGCTGGCGATCGCATAGCCGGCACCCCGACCAAGCACGTAAAGCGCAGGGGCGCGGACCAGTCGGTCAGACAGCGCGGACCAGTCGCAGGCAAGGGCTTTGTCGCAGGCGTCGGGCAGGGCACCGAGCGCGTCGGTCAATGCGCGGTCCTTCTGCCATGCCGCGAGCAGTGCAAGGCCACCGACCACCGAGGTTACGAAGCTCTTCGTGGCCGCGACACTGCGCTCGGGGCCACATTGCAGCGGCAGGCAATGGCTGCTGGCCTGCGCAAGGTCACTTTCGGGATTGTTGGTCAGGGCCAGCGTCGTCGCGCCGGACGTCTGCGCGGCGCGGGTCATCGCGACGATATCGGGGCTTTGACCCGACTGCGAAATCGCCAGCGATAGCGCGCGTGGCAAGCGCAAGCGGGTTTCATAAACGGATGCGATGGACGGCCCGACCGAGGCCACCGGCACGCCTGTCATGATTTCACAGGCGTATTTGAAATAGCTGGCAGCGTGATCCGACGACCCGCGCGCGACCGTCATCACAAGCTGTGGGTCAAGCGTCTGAAGCGTGGTTGCAAGTTCGGCCAGCGCGGTTTCGTTTCGCGTCAGAAAGGCCGAGACACTGGACGGAATCTCCGCGATTTCCCGTGCCATGAAGGTGTCGCTCATTGTGTGAACTCCTTGAGGCCCGCGCTTTTGCGAGCGTTCCATAACGCACCGTCGAGCGCCGTGCCTTTCGGGGCGACGCGGCGCAGATGTGTATTGCCCTGTGCGATCATGCGGTTCAGCAGGGCTGCGCCCAAGCCGCCCAGGGGGGCGACGGGCAGATTGCGCGTGCCGGATTGCAGATGCGCAATGGCGCGTGAAAGATACGCGCAGCCCTGATCGAGAATGCTGCCAGCGACCGGGCACTGCTGACGGTCATGTTCCAGAACCAGCGGTGCGAGCGCGGCGAAATCGCGTGGGTGCGCGCGTGCGGCGAAGGTAACAAGGTCGGGCAGTGTCGGAAATGTCGTGTTCAGCGCCGTCACCAGCGGCCCGGTGATGCCAAACCCATCGCGCGCGTGCAGAACACGCTGCAAGGCCATCCGACCGATCCAGGCGCCGCTGCCTTCATCCCCCAGGATCAGGCCATACCCCCCCAGGCGCTGCATTCGCCCATCAAGCTGGCGCGCCAGCACCGAGCCTGTGCCCACGGCCATGACAATTCCATCCGCGTCTTCGAACGCGCCGGACAGAGAAATGTCTATATCGCCGAAGATCGACAGGTCGCGGTAGGGAAGGGCTGCGCGCAGGCGCGCCGCCGCACCAGATTCGCTGGCACCGGCCAGACCCAGAACAAGGCGGCTTGGCATATGGGGTGCATCGGGGTTGAGCGCCCGCGCATGGTCCATCACCTGCGCGAGTGTTGTCGTGATTTCATGCAGGGCGCGGTCATAGTTGCTGACGATATTGGCCGCACCGCCCGTAATGATCGGGGTGCGTTGCCCATCCGGCAATTCTGCTTGCGCCCGGCAGGATGTGCCGCCGCCATCAAAGCCCATGAAGATCATCAGCGTTACCTCCGACGATATAATACCAAAAGAATACCATAAAGAAAGGGTTTCTTTTCCCGAAACTGGCTGGTTCCGCGCAGTCAGCTATCGGAGTTGCACATCGAGACCGGCAAGTAAAATCTTGTTATCAAGTTATATTCTGAGAGCGATACCGCTTTGGTTGATGGCTGAATCCTCGTCCAGAAAGAATTTTCTGGACAAATGGTATGCCTTTGGTTCTATTAGGGTCTGGGTGGCCTGAGATAACTGGATTGCGAATCCTGCATTGCTGCCCCTGCTGCAACAAGGAGGACTGCCATGACGATCCGTAAAACCCTGACACTGACATCTGCGCTTGCCATCTGTGCGTCCGGCGCGCTGGCGCAGGATGTGACCCTGACCATCGAGAGCTGGCGCAATGACGACATCTCGATCTGGCGCAACCAGATCATCCCGGCTTTCGAGGCCGCGCATCCCGGTATCAAGCTGGATTTCCAGCCGACGGCGCCCGCGCAATACAACTCTGCGCTGAACTCGAAACTCGATGCGGGTACAGCGGGCGATATCGTCACCTGCCGCGCGTTTGACGCGTCGCTTGCACTGTTTCAGAAGGAGCAGTTGGCCGATCTGACCGATCTGGACGGCATGGCCAATTATTCCGACGTGGCGAAATCGGCATGGTCCACGGACGATGGCAGCCAGCAATTCTGCGTGCCAATGGCATCGGTGATCCACGGGTTCATCTACAACGCCGATGCGTTCGAGGAACTGGGGCTGGAAGAACCGACCACTGTGGATGAGTTTTTCGCCGTTCTGGACGCGATTGCCGAGGATGGCAGTTACATCCCCATGGCGATGGGCGTGAACGACCAGTGGGAAGCGGCGACGATGGGTTATGCCAATATCGGGCCGAACTACTGGGCAGGCGAAGAAGGCCGCAACGCGTTGATCGCGGGCGAGGCCAAGCTGACCGATGCCGAATTCGTCGCGCCCTTCGCGCAACTGGCCCGTTGGTCCGACTACCTGGGCCGCGGGTTCGAATCGCAAAGCTACCCCGACAGCCAGAACCTGTTCACCTTGGGCCGCGCGGCGATTTACCCGGCAGGGTCGTGGGAAATCGCGGGCTTCCGGTCGCTGGCCGATTTCGAGATGGGGGCCTTCCCGCCGCCGGTGCAGAACGCGGGCGATACCTGCTACATTTCCGACCATACCGACATGGGCATGGGGCTGAATGCGGCGTCACCCAATCCAGAGGCCGGGCGCACCTTCCTGAACTGGCTGGGCAGCAGCGAATTCGCGAACCTGTTCGCCAACGCGGTGCCCGGATTCTTCCCGCTGTCGGATGCCGAGGTCACGCTCGAAGACCCGCTGGCGCAGGAATTCATCAGCTGGCGCGGGGATTGCGAAAGCTCGATCCGGCCGTTCCACCAGATCCTGTCGCGCGGCACGCCGAACCTGTCGAACGAAAGCTGGGGCACCTCTGCCAACGTGATCCGGGGCAACCAGTCGCCCGAGGACGCGGCGGCGCAGATGCAAGAGGGGCTGGCATCCTGGTATGAGCCGCAGCAATAAGCTGATGTCGGGGCGGCCCTGATCGGGGCCGCCCGCTGTCTTCCTCTCAAAACCATAGGGTGTTCCATGTCAGACCGCGCCCCCAAGCGGCCGTTCCGGTGGCATATCGCCGTGTTCCTGGCCCCTGCCGTGCTGATCTACACCGCGATCATGATCATCCCGCTCTTCGGCACGCTGAACCTGTCGTTGTTCACCCGTGGCGAAGATGGTGCGCGGCTGTTCGTCGGTTTGCAGAATTTCCGCACGCTGTTCGGCGATCCGCGCTGGGCTGACGCGTTCTGGAACGCGACCGGCAACAATCTTTGGTTTTTCGTCATTCACATGCTGGTGCAGAACCCCATCGGGATTGCGCTGGCGGCGATCCTGTCGGCGCCGAAACTGCGTTTTGCCGCGTTTTACCGCACCGCAATTTTCATCCCCGCGATCCTGAGCTTCGTGATCGTGGGGTTTGTCTGGAAGCTGATCCTGTCGCCCTTGTGGGGCGTTGCCCCCACCTTCATGGATGCGTTGGGCCTGGGCGACTGGTTCGCACCATGGCTTGGGCTGGAACGCTCGGC
>JAAAPG010000224.1 GCA_009908405.1 Alphaproteobacteria bacterium
TTCGCGCGGGGTCAGGTCGGTCATGGGGCGTCCCTTCTGGTGTCCCTGCTCAGATAGAGGCTTGGGGCAGGGAATTGAAGGGGTTGCGTAATGTGTTGGCGATGTGTATATACAAAAGAGAGCCTGAACCCAACACGATACAATCGTGAGGCTTCGAGAAGGAGAGACAGATGAAAACGAAGCTTGTGCCGCGAATTGCGGTGGAAAAACGGGTATTGCTCAATGACCTCCTTTCAATGGGACGAAACCAAACGCCTATCAAACATTGAAAAGCACCAGCTAGACTTCTACGACGCCGCAGAAATTTTCTCGGCTGACCACCTAACGCTTCCAGCTCGTAGTAACATAGAGCCTCGCTTCATTGCAGTTGGCGCGTTGGCTGAAGAGGTGATCGCCGTCATATACACAATCAGGGATGACTCGATCCGCATCATCTCTGCCCGAAAGGCCCGAACCGATGAGCGAGAGCAATATCAAGACCTACACGCTCGACGAAATCCGCCAGATGAAATCTCGCACTGATTGGGATCGGTTGCGAGCACAAGGCGATTACGAAGGCGAACAAGAATTCGAAGTCGACTGGACCCGCGCCAAGCTGGTCACGCCAGAGCCGAAAAAGGCGATCTCATTGCGCGTGGACCCCGATGTGCTGGAGTTTTTCAAATCCCAAGGTGCAGGCTATCAAACCCGCATGAACGCGGTTCTGCGGGCGTGGATGGAGGCGCAGCTCAAGCGGTGATCTTTTCCACCGTCAGGTTGCCGTTTGTATAAACGCAGATATCTGCCGCGATTGCCATCGCTTGCCGCGCGATATCTTCGGCGCCCATCTCGGTCGCCATCAGCCCGCGCGCGGCGGCCAAGGCGAAGTTCCCGCCCGAGCCGATCGCGGCGATGTCGTGTTCAGGTTCCAGCACGTCGCCCGCGCCGGTAATTACGAACAGGTCACGCCCGTCGGTCACGATGAGCATGGCCTCCAGCTTTTGCAGGTATTTGTCGGTGCGCCAGTCCTTTGCCAGATCGACCGACGCGCGGGCCAACTGACCCGGCGTCGCCTCCAGCTTCGCCTCAAGACGCTCCAGCAGCGTGAACGCGTCGGCGGTGGACCCGGCAAACCCGGCAACAACGTCATACCCGCCGGGTGACAGGCGGCGCACCTTGCGCGCGCTGCCCTTTATGACGGTTTGGCCAAGCGAGACTTGCCCGTCCCCCGCCACGACAACATCGCCACCGCGGCGCACCGCCACAATTGTCGTGCCATGCCAGCCGGGAAACTCGCTCATCGCGCCCTCTTCATCTTGCCGGAAATACGCCTGCCGGAGGCATCCGCCACATGGGCAGATGCGACCGGAAGGCATGGGGCGTAACCGCCCCAAGGGCGCTTAGATCGCGCCGTCGATCCAGGATTGCAGCGCCGATTTCGGCGCGGCACCCACCTTGTTCGACACCGGCTGGCCATCCTTGAACAGGAACAGCGCCGGGATGCCGCGAATGCCCATGGACGCGGCGGTGTTCGGGTTCTCGTCCACGTTCACCTTGGCAATCTTCAGCTTGTCGCCATATTCGACAGCCAGTTCTTCCAGGGCCGGGCCGATCTGCTTGCAAGGGCCGCACCATTCGGCCCAGAAATCGACCACGACAGGAACATCGGATCCGCGGACTTCGGCGTCAAAGGTGGCATCGGTAACAGCGACTGTGGGCATCGGCCCCTCCATCAGGTTGCTTCGTTACAGATCAATTATGCTTCCGCGCGCGCGGTTTCAAGCACCTGCGCGGGCAAGGGCCGCGCGCAAGGCCGCATCGGGCAGATGCATCAGGTCTGTCGTCGCGGTCCAGAGCAGCGCCATCTCGACCGTGTGTCCCGGAAAAGCCTGTTCCAGCGCCACCAAATAGGCCCCCATCTGGCGCAACAGGCCTTCGGGCACCTCGGCCACATCGCGCGGCACGATGCGGTTCGATTTGTAATCGACCGCCAAGACATGACCCGCGTTCACCACCAGCCGGTCGATGACACCAAACACCGGTCGCGCCCCAAGCTGGCCCGCGATTTCCACTTCGGCCAGCGTGCCGGGGGCGAAAAGCGGGGCGAGGGTTGGGGCGGTCAGCACCGCCTGCGCTTCTGGCAACAACAATTCGGCATCGGATGGGCTTTCAAGCAGGGCACTTGCCCGCGTGTTCCATGTCTCTGGCGGCCAATGGGGCAGATGCTCCAGCAGAAGGTGCAGCCCGGTGCCCAAACGCAGGGCCGTGTCCTCGTCCAGCCCGGCTTCGCCGGGCAGCGCCTTGGCACCGCCAAGTGCCGAAGGGTTGAGCGGCGCAGGCCGGTCCGGCGGTCGCGGCGCAGGCTGCCACAGCGCGTCCGGCAGATCGGCGGGCGCTGTCGCGCTCTGACAGGGTGGAACGGCGGCCTGCGCGGGCCACGCCCCATGCGCATGGCGCGCACCCTGCCCTGTCGGGGTGTCGATCTGTTCTGTCCCGGCCTGCGCCACACCGTCGGCAACCCGGTTGTACCAGTTATCCGGCTGCTTCATCTCACCCGCGCCCGCCACGATCAGCCAGCTTTCCGCGCGCGTCATGGCAACGTAAAGCAACCGCGCATCTTCCTGCGCGCGGTGCGCGGCGCGAGTGTCCAATGCGGCTTGAACCGGGGCCGGGTTCAAGCCGGCTTTGGCCTTCCACGTTGCGCGGTCGGTCATAGGCACGATCTGGGCCTTTTCGTTCGGCTTTTGGTCGGCGGTATCGGGCAGGATCACGATCGGCGCCTCCAGCCCTTTCGCACCATGCACGGTCATCACGCGCAACATGGGGCTGGCGCTGTCGAGCTGCCGTTTCAGTTCCACCTCATCGCGTTCCAGCCAGCACAGGAACCCGGTCAGGGACGGGATTTCAGCCTGCTCAAAGCTCAGCGCCTGCGCGAGGAAAGCATCGATCCCGTCCTCGGCCTCGGTTCCCAGCCGCGCGATCAGGCGGCGGCGGCCATCGTGGCGGGTCAGCATACGCTCGACCAGGTCGTAAGGGCGCAGGAAATCGGCCTGACTGCGCAAATCGCGCAACACCCGCAGGGTCGGGCCATCCCCCTGCGCGCGCAACCGCGACCACAGGTATTCGCCCGTGCCCCGGCCTTGCGCCAGACGGTAGAGCGCATCTTCCGACCACCCGAACAAGGGCGAGCGCAGGCAGGCGGCGAGTGACAGATCGTCCTCGGGCGTTGCCAGAAAGGACAAGAGCGCCGTCAGGTCGCGGACCGCAAGCTCGCCGCCCAGTCGCAGCAAATCGGCCCCGGCAATTGCCAGCCCCTGTGCCTTGCAGGCGGATATGATCTCGTGAAACAGGGTGCGGCGCTTGCGCACGAGGATGAGCACATCACCCTCTGTCATGACCCGCCCGCCATCGCGGTCGGGCAGCACGGTGCGCGCGTCGATCATCCGGCGCAATTCGGCGGCGATTTTCTGGGCCAGTTTGCGGTCGTGGTGCTCATCCGACAGCACGTCCACCGGGTCATACCACGCACGCTCTTCTTTGGTTTTGTCCGGCAGGATTGCGGGCCACAGGTCCACCCGCCCCGGCAAATTATCGAAAAAGGCGATATGCGTCGGCGGGCCGCCCAGCCCCGCGTCTTGCGGCGGCTGGAATGTCATGTCGACGCTGCGCAACACGGCGTCCGACGAGCGGAAGGAATGCTCCAGCGCGGCAGCATCCAACCGCAAACCGACCTGCGCAAGCCGCTCTGCGAACCGGGTTTGCATCTGGTCGAAAACACGCAGATCCGCGCCTTGGAAAGAGTAGATGGATTGTTTCTTGTCCCCCACCACGAACAGGGTGCGCGCGACGTCGCGCGCGCCGATCCCGGCGGTGAATTCCTGCGTCAGCAATTCGATGACGCGCCATTGCGCGGGGCTTGTGTCCTGCGCTTCGTCGACCAGAATGTGATCGACCCCGCCATCCAGCTTGAACAGCACCCATTGCGCGACCGACTCATCGGTTAACAGGCGACCGGTGCGCAGGATCAGATCATCGAAATCCAGCCAGGCGCGCGCGTCTTTCTCAGCCCGATACGCCGCCAGAAAAGGCTGGGCGAATCCGTGCAAGACCTGCGCGCGGTGCAGCGCGGCCAGCCCAAGACGCTTGGGGCGGGCGAGTTCAACACGCGCCATCAACTGGTTGAGCGGATCGATCAACGCGCCCATGGCGATGCGCGTGTCCTTGGTCGGCAGCTTGTCGATCTTCGCGCCGAAAGGAGCTTTCGCATCGCCGCCGAACAGCAGCACCCCTTCCAGCGCAGTCAGGCTGGACAGGTCGGGCGCCCGAAGGTTGACCGCGCGCAGTTTTGCGGCGGTTGCCTGGTCGGTGACGGTCCCGGCATCCAGAAAGGGCAAGACATCTGCGACCAAAGCGGCCTCGCTGCCCAGAAATACCTCTGACAGCAACGTGTTCTCGGTCATCCCGTCGGGCAGGTCGAAGGTGGCCGCGTCGGGGGCCGGGGCGTCGAACAGCGCTGCATTGGCGCAGATCTCGGCCAGAAGCGTTTCGATCTCGGCCCCGGTAAAAACCTGCGCCAGGCGCGCCACCGCGTCAGAGCTTTCGGCCAGACGCTCCAGCACCTCGGCGCGCAAGGCCCGCGCGGCGCGGGCGTCCATCTCGGAAAAGGCGGGCGACAGGTTTGCTTCCAGCGGAAACCGCCGCAACAAGGACGCGCAGAACGAATGGATCGTCTGGATCTTCAAACCACCCGGCGCTTCGATGGCACGGGCAAACAGGCGGCGCGCATCGGCCAATTGCGCGGCAGAGCCACCCGCCTCGCCGATCGCGGCCAGTTCCCCGCGCAGATCGGCATCCGCCAGCATGGCCCATTTGCCCAACAGCTTGAACAAGCGGTTCTGCATCTCGGAGGCGGCGGCCTTGGTATAGGTCAGACACAGAATGTGTTGCGGCGCGACGCCCTGCAACAACAGTCGGGCCACACGATCCGTCAGAACCTTGGTCTTGCCCGACCCGGCATTGGCCGACAGCCAGGTGGAAACCAACGGCTCTGACGCCCGGTTCTGCGCTTCGGTGGCCGCGTCAGTCATCGGTCCACCCCACGCGGATCGTGGTCGAGGGGTCTTGCAGGGTCCATTCCCCGAAACGCGCCAGATGATCGTAATCGCCGCCATAGCGTTCTTTCTCGGCCGCGCGGCGCGACGCAAACCCTTGCGCGGGGTCCAGGTAGCTGCGGATCAGCGCGGTGAACCCGTCATGCACCTCTGCCAGGACCGCGTCTGTGATCTTCGTCGTCATCGTTGTCGGGCTGCTCCCGCTCAGACCCAGATAGGTCACGCAGGCGACCTCTCGCGGTCCCAACATGTCAAAAGCCCCCTGCTGCACCATGAGGGCCTGCAACAAAAGCTGCTTGGCAAAGCTCTTTTGCTGTTTGGCTGTCGGCGGTGCCCCGGTCTTGTAATCGATGATATGCACGCGCCCGTCCGGCCAGTCATCCACCCGGTCGGGTTTCGCGGTCAGGGTAAAGCGCGGGTCGTGAAGCTCCCAGGCCGCCTTTGTCTCTCGCAGCGCGATCCGGCCGGGCTGCTTTGCGAAATAGGCGTCCAGCCCGGGGGCAACCTGCATCAGCCGTGCCTGCCAAAGCGCGCGCACAGCTTGCCATGGCACGGAACCGCGCAACACCTCTTCGGCAACTTCTTGCACGGGGCGCGGGTCGTCCGGATCGGTCGCGCGTTCCAGCACCTCGTGAAACAGGGTGCCACGCAACAGGGCATCCGGCGTCGGAAGCACCGG
>JAAAPG010000035.1 GCA_009908405.1 Alphaproteobacteria bacterium
CCCGCCGCAAGACGTGATCGCCTTCGCGGCTGACCTGCTCGGGATGCCCCCGCCGCCAGAGGTTGCCTTCGACGATGCCGACCTGTCACCCATGGCGCGCAGTTTCTATTCCGAAAGCAAACGTGTGCGGAACGACCGCATCAAGGCCGAACTGGGCTGGACCCCGCTTTACCCGGACTATCGCAGCGGGCTGCGCGCGGTGCTGGAGGCCGAAGGCTGATTGCATCTGCTGCCGCCCGGCGCTAATTCCGCGCCATGCCACGTTATGCCCTGAAAATCGAATATGATGGCCGCCCGTTTTGCGGCTGGCAGCGCCAGCGCGATCTGCCCTCGGTGCAGGGCGCGATCGAGGCGGCGCTGGCGCGGCTGGAACCCGACCTGCCCAGCCTTGCCGCCGCCGGACGCACGGATACCGGGGTTCACGCCACCGGACAGGTCGCCCATTGCGACATGGCCCGCGACTGGGACGCGTTCCGCCTGATGGAAGCGCTGAACCACCACCTGAAACCCGCACCCGTGGCGGTGCTGGCCTGCGCGCGGGTGGATGGTGATTTCCACGCGCGGTTTTCGGCGCTGGAACGGCGCTACCGGTTTCGCCTGCTGGCCCGCCGCGCGCCGCCCGCGCTGGCGGCGGGGTTCGTCTGGCATGTGCGCCATGGGCTGGATTTGCAGGCCATGAGGGCCGGGGCCGTGCATTTGCTGGGCCAGCACGATTTCACGACCTTCCGCGCCAGCCAGTGCCAGGCGCTGTCGCCGCTCAAGACGCTGGATGCGCTGGAAATCGACAGGCGCGATGTGCCCGGCGGCGTGGAATTCCAGTTTCACTTGCGCGCGCGGTCCTTCCTGCACAACCAGGTGCGCAGCATCGTCGGCACGCTGGAACGGGTCGGCGCCGGCGCATGGGAACCCGATGATGTAAAAGCAGCGCTAGGGGCGTGCGACCGGGCCGCCTGCGGGCCGGTCAGCCCGCCCGATGGCTTGTGCCTGACCGGGGTCGCTTACCCTAGCGATCCGTTCCGGTGATCGAGCGCGCGCGGGCGAAAGATCACTCGACCTCTTCCACCACGACCAGTTCGCGGGTTGCGGCCCCTTTGGCAAAACTCAAAGCCTCTTGGTAGCCGGGCGAGTTGTAGCAATCGACCGCCGCTTCGACCGAGGGAAAGCGCGCGACCACGTTGCGCGGGTGGCCCTGCCCTTCCAGTTGCACGGCGCGCCCCGCGCGGGCCAGGAAGACACCGCCATGATCGGCAATCGCCTTGGTCGCGCGGCTGGCGTACTGGCCGTAAGCGTCGGCATCGGTGACGGTGACATGGGCGATCCAGAGCGCGCTCATGCGGATACGCCTGCAAGAAGGTTGGTGGCAGCTTTCAGCGCGGCATCGGCCCCGGCAATATCGGCCCCGCCGCCCTGCGCCATGTCGGGACGACCGCCGCCGCCCTTGCCGCCCAGTTCAGCAACCGCCGCGCGCACCAGGTCGACCGCCGAGATGCGGTCGGTCAGGTCGGCGGTCACACCCGCGGCAACAGCGGGTTTGCCACCGGTATCGGCCAACAGCACCACGACGCCACTGCCAAGCTTGTCCTTCATCGCATCGATCAGCGCGGGCAATTCCTTGCCGCTGACACCGTCCATGACGCGGGCGATCAGCTTGACGCCACCCACCTCTTGCGGGGCATCTTCGGCCGCGTTGCCACCCATGGCGACCTGACGCTTGAGCTGCGCGACCTCGTTTTGCAGCGCGCGTCGCTCATCCATCAGGGCGCGCACGCGGGCGGGTGCCTCGGCGGCGGGCGTTTTCAGCGCCAAAGCCACATCAGCCAGGCGATGGTCCTGCGCGCGCAGGTAGTCGAGCGCGGCCTGACCGCTAAACGCCTCGACCCGGCGGACACCGGACGAGCTGGCACTGTCGCCCAGCACCACGAAAGCGCCGATATCGCCGGTGCGCGCGACATGGGTGCCGCCGCAGAGTTCCAGCGAATAGGTGTCGCCCTCGGCGCCCTTGCCGGAGCCGGGCAGCGCGCCCATCGACACCACGCGCACCTCGTCGCCGTATTTCTCGCCGAACAGCGCCTGCGCGCCAAGCGCGCGGGCGTCATCCGGGGTCATGATGCGGGTTTCCACCGCGCCGTTCTGGCGGATGAAGGCGTTCACCTCGGCCTCGACCCGTTCGATCTGATCGGGCGTCAGCGCCGCGCCATGGCTGAAATCGAAGCGCAGCCGGTCAGGCGCATTCAGCGAACCGCGTTGCGCGACATGGTCGCCAAGCGCGCGGCGCAGCGCCTCGTGCAACAGGTGGGTCGCCGAATGGTTTGCGCGTATCGCACCGCGGCGGGAGTGTTCCACCTCCAGCTTGGCGGGCTGGCCCTTGGCAATGTGACCCTCTGTCACTTCGGCGACGTGAATGTGCAGGCCCGCCGCCTTGCGGGTATCTGTCACTTTCGCGACGCCGGTCGCGGTGCGGATAAAGCCGGTATCGCCCACCTGACCGCCCGATTCGCCGTAAAACGGGGTCTGATTGGTGATGATCTGGACCTTGCCGTCGGCATGGTTCGTTTCCGCCCCGTCCGCGACCAGTGCCAGCACCTGCCCTTCGGCGGTTTCGGTCTTGTAGCCCAGGAACTCGGTTGCGCCCATGCGGTCGGCGATGTCGAACCAGATGGTCGCATCCGCCGCTTCGCCCGACCCGGACCACGCGGCGCGCGCGCGGGCCTTTTGTTCGGCCATTGCGGCGTCGAACCCGTCGACATCGACCGCGCGCCCACGTTCGCGCAGCGCATCCTGCGTCAGATCGAGCGGGAAGCCATAGGTGTCATAGAGCTTGAACGCCGTGGCACCGGGCAGGTCGGCATCCTCCGACAGGTCGGTCAATTCCGCGTCGAGCAGCTTCAGACCGCGATCGAGCGTCTGGCGAAAGCGGGTTTCCTCGGCGTGCAGGGTTTCGGTGATAAGCGCCTGCGCCTCGCGCAACTCCGTGAAATGCCCGCCCATTTGCGTCACCAGCGCGGGCACCAGACGGTGCATGACCGGGTCCTGGCTGCCCAGCATGTGGGCGTGGCGCATGGCGCGGCGCATGATGCGGCGCAGGACGTAACCGCGACCGTCATTGGACGGCAAAACGCCATCGGCGATCAGGAAAGATGTCGCGCGCAGATGGTCGGCGATGACGCGGTGATGGGTCTTGCCGGGGCCGTCCGGGTCGGAGGACGTGGCCTGTGCCGACCCCTCGATCAGCGCGCGCATCAGGTCGGTGTCGTAATTGTCATGCTTGCCTTGCAGCAGCGCGCCAATGCGTTCCAGCCCCATGCCGGTGTCGATGGACTGGTTGGGCAGTTCGGTCATGCGCCCGTCGTCATGCTGTTCGTTCTGCATGAAGACAAGGTTCCAGATCTCGATGAACCGGTCGCCATCTTCCTCGGGCGAGCCGGGCGGACCGCCCCATATCTCGGGGCCATGATCGAAAAAGATCTCGGTGCAGGGGCCGCAGGGGCCAGTCGGCCCCATGCGCCAGAAATTGTCGTCGGTGGGGATGCGAATGATGCGGTCATCGGTTAGCCCGGCGACCTTTTTCCACATGTCGGCAGCGTCATCGTCGGTGTGGTAGACCGTGACAAGCAAACGATCCCCTGGAATGTCGAAATCCTTGGTCAACAACTCCCACGCAAAGGGGATCGCTTCGGATTTGAAATAATCGCCGAAGCTGAAATTGCCCAGCATTTCGAAAAACGTGTGATGGCGCGCGGTGTAGCCGACATTGTCCAGATCGTTGTGCTTGCCACCCGCGCGCACGCATTTCTGGCTGGTGGTGGCGCGTTTGTAGTCGCGATGCTCGACCCCGGTGAACAGGTTCTTGAACTGCACCATGCCCGAATTGGTGAACATCAGCGTCGGATCGTTGCGCGGCACAAGGGGCGAGCTGTCAACGACCGCATGGCCGTTACGGGCAAAGAAATCGAGAAAAGTCGAGCGGATATCATTGAGGCTGGCCATGTCACACTCCGGGCGCTTGCGCGTGCTGTCAGATTGGCACGGTGTAGCCCCCGGCGCGGGGGCTGTCCACACCCCGCGCCGAAATCCGGCCAGCGCGGCCTCTATTCCTCCGTCAGGTTCGCATCACCCTCGGCCATGTGAAAATCGAGCCCGTGAGCGGCGCGAATCTTATCCTCGATTTCCAGCGCGCGCTGGGGGTTCTCGCGCAAGAAGCCCTTGGCGTTCTCGCGCCCCTGCCCGATACGTTCATCGCCGTAGGAATACCACGCGCCCGATTTCTCGACCACGCCGGCCTTGACGCCCAGATCCAGCAATTCGCCGGTTTTCGAGATGCCCTCGCCATACATGATGTCGAATTCCACCTGCTTGAAGGGCGGCGCAACCTTGTTCTTGACGACCTTCACGCGGGTCTGGTTGCCCGTGACCTCATCGCGGTCCTTGATCGACCCGATGCGGCGAATGTCCAGACGCACCGAGGAATAGAATTTCAGCGCGTTGCCGCCGGTGGTGGTTTCGGGGCTGCCGAACATGACGCCGATCTTCATGCGGATCTGGTTGATGAAGACGACCATGCAGTTGGACCGGCTGATGGACCCCGTCAGCTTGCGCATGGCCTGCGACATCAGGCGCGCATGAACGCCGACCGAGCTGTCGCCCATGTCGCCCTCCAGCTCTGATTTGGGCGTCAGCGCCGCAACCGAATCGACCACGACCAGCGACACCGCGCCGGAGCGTACCAATGTATCGACAATCTCCAGCGATTGTTCGCCCGTGTCGGGTTGCGAGATGAGCAATTCGTCAAGGTCCACGCCCAGTTTGCGGGCATATTGCGGGTCCAGCGCGTGTTCGGCATCGACAAACGCGCAGACGCCGCCCTTTTTCTGCTCTTCGGCGACGACATGCAGGGTCAGCGTGGTCTTGCCCGAGGATTCGGGCCCGTAAATCTCGATGATCCGCCCCTTGGGCAGGCCGCCGATGCCCAGCGCGATGTCCAGCCCGAGCGAGCCGGTCGAGGTCGCCTCTATGTCGTTGAGGACATTGTCGCCCCCAAGTTTCATGATCGAGCCCTTGCCGAACTGCCGCTCGATCTGCGCCAGCGCGGAATCGAGCGCTTTCTGTTTTTCCGCCGTCTTCTTGTCGGTCTTGTCGGTCATGTTCAGCAGGTCCGCTACAGCCATTGTTTCGCCCCTTATTTCACAGCGCGCCGGTTGCGGCAATCGCGCGTTTGTTCACAATACGTTCTACACGATCCAACAAGACAAAGCGAGAACTTTTTGGTTAATTCGCACCGTCAGGCTATCCCGATTTGATTAACAAATTCCTTCCGCGCCGTGTCTTGCGCGGGGCGCAAGGCGGACATACCGGATTGTCCGTAGCAAGGGCAGGTAGCCTGACCTATCTTTTTCGCACGGGAGACAACAGTCTTTGAGAAAGGATACTGCAATGGCGAGCTTCACGGCCAATATCACCACGCGGAGCATGACACCGCGCAACACGGTCCCGCTTGCGGATCGGCTTGCGGATCGGCTTGTGCGCGGGCTGGAGCGCCTGGCACGGCTTTCGCCGACCTACCGCAAGGTGGATGCGCTTGGCGCTCTTGACGATGCCGACTTGGCCGAACACGGCACGACGCGGCAAGAAGCCGC
>JAAAPG010000190.1 GCA_009908405.1 Alphaproteobacteria bacterium
CGATGGACCTGAAGCGCGGCATCGACACCGCGACCAAGAAAGTGGTCGAATCGATCATGGCATCGGCCCGCCCGGTCAATGACAGCGACGAAGTGGCCCAGGTCGGCACCATTTCCGCCAATGGCGAAGCCGAAATCGGCCGCCAGATCGCCGATGCCATGCAGAAGGTCGGCAACGAGGGTGTCATCACCGTCGAGGAAAACAAGGGTCTGGAAACCGAAACAGACGTCGTCGAAGGCATGCAGTTCGACCGTGGTTACCTGTCGCCCTATTTCGTGACCAATGGCGACAAGATGATCGCCGAGCTGGATGACTGCCTCATCCTGATCCACGAGAAGAAGCTGTCCTCGCTGCAGCCGATGGTTCCGCTGCTGGAGCAGGTGATCCAGTCGCAGAAGCCGCTTCTGATCATTGCGGAAGATGTCGAAGGCGAAGCGCTGGCGACCCTCGTGGTCAACAAGCTGCGCGGCGGTCTGAAGATCGCGGCCGTCAAGGCACCCGGCTTCGGTGATCGTCGCAAGGCCATGCTGCAGGATATCGCCGTTCTGACCGGCGGTCAGGTCATCAGCGAAGACCTGGGCATGAAGCTGGAAAGCGTGACCATGGACATGCTGGGCACCGCCAAGACCGTCAACATCACCAAGGACGAAACCACCATCGTCGACGGTGCTGGCGAGAAGGCGGAAATCGAGGCCCGCGTGTCGCAGATCCGCGCGCAGATCGAGGAAACCACCAGCGATTACGACCGCGAAAAACTGCAGGAGCGCCTGGCCAAGCTGGCTGGCGGTGTTGCGGTGATCCGCGTGGGCGGCATGAGCGAAGTGGAAGTGAAAGAGCGCAAGGACCGCGTCGATGACGCGCTGAACGCAACCCGTGCGGCCGTTCAGGAAGGCATCGTTGTCGGCGGCGGCGTGTCGCTGGTCCAGGGTGCCAAAGCGCTCGAAGGGTTGGAAGGTGATAACACCGACCAGACCGTCGGCATCAGCATCGTGCGTCGCGCGATCGAAGCGCCGTTGCGCCAGATCGCCGATAATGCTGGCTTTGACGGGTCCGTCGTCGCGGGCAAGATCCGCGAATCCGATGACAAGTCCTTCGGCTTCAACGCGCAGACCGGCGAATATGGCGACATGTTCAAGTTCGGCGTCATCGACCCGGCGAAGGTCGTGCGCACTGCGCTGCAGGATGCGTCCTCGGTCGCTGGCCTGCTGATCACCACCGAAGCCATGATCGCCGACAAGCCGGAGCCCAAGGGCTCGGGCGGTGGCGCCGGTGGCGGCGGCATGCCGGACATGGGCGGCATGGGCGGCATGGGCGGCATGATGTAAGCCAGCCTGTCCGCATCGTGACAGCAAAGGCCGTCCTTCGGGGCGGCCTTTTTCATGCGCATCGGCGCCGTCGGACCGGATTTTGCTTTGGTCATGCGCCGCACGCGGTTAATGTGACACTCACAGTTATTTGAAGCCAGCTTGCGGGGATATTTCATGCACCATCTTGTTCGAACGCTGTGTGCGGCGGGGGCGGTCTGCACCGTGATCGCCTCGGCAGGGCATGCGCAATCGGTCGAATCCGGTTTCACGGCCATGGAGCAGGAAGATTTCGCGACCGCGTATCGCGCGTTGCGGCAAGCCGCGGCGCATGGCGACCCGCGCGCCAGTGCGCTCATGGGCAAGGTGTTCGGCGCTGGTCCTTACGCCCGGACGCCCGATGTCGCGATTCCACAGACGCAAACCGCGGTACGCACCGCCCCCGCGCGCCCTGCGGCGCGGGGGCGTACATTGGCGCCGCTGGTCATTCGTCGTCCGCCGCCGCGGCCTTTTGCCGTGCCGACGCGCCCGGCGCCACTGACCGACGAGATGTTCGCGCCGGTCGATCCGGTCCTGGCCGATATCGGGCGGGACCTGTTTTTCGACCCGGTCCTGTCGGGCAACAAGGACGTGTCCTGCGCAACCTGCCACCACCCGACGCTCGGGTCCGGCGACGGGGTGTCGCTGGGTCTTGGAACCGGGGCTGCGGGGTTGGGGGCCGACCGCGCCGTCACCGGCCCGCATGCCGCCGAAGAGCGGATTCCGCGCAATGCTCCCGCGCTGTGGAACCTTGGCGCCGGGGGCGTTCGGGTGCTGTTTCATGATGGCCGCGTCGAACATGACCCGGCCCGCCCCGGCGCGCTGCTGACGCCGCAAGGGCCGCTGGATTACATGGCGCTGGAGTCGGTCCTGGCGGCGCAGGCACTGTTCCCGGTGTTGTCGCATGCCGAAATGGCGGGGCGCCCCGGTGAAAACGAAATCGCCACTGCCGTGGCCGAAGACCGCATCCATGGCGATACCGGCGCCTGGGGCTTGCTGGCCGCGCGCGTGGATGCGCTGGAGGGCTATCGCGCCCGCTTTGCCGATTGGCGCGGGCGGACTGCGCCGGTGCGGATGGGGGAAATCGGCAACGCCATCGCGGCCTTTATCAGCCACGAATTCCGCGCCAATGACACGGCGTTTGACCGGTATCTGCGCGAGGAAGCCGCGCTTTCGCCCGAAGCGGGCGAGGGGATGCGCCTGTTCTTCGGCAAGGCACGCTGCGGCGAATGTCATTCCGGCCCGTTGCTGAGTGACCAGAGCTTCCATGCCATGGGAGAGCCGCCCATCGGCCCCGGCAAGGAGCGTGACGAAGACGGCTATACCCGCGATATCGGCCGCGCGGCGGTCACGCTGGACCGGGGCGATGCCTATGCCTTTCGCACGCCCATGCTGCGCAACGTGGTCCATAACGGCCCGTGGGGCCATGCGGGCGCGTTTTCCGACCTGCGCGATTTCGTGATCCACCACATGGACCCGGTCGCGGGGTTGGACCGCTACAGCCCGCAAGCGGTGCTGCCGCAATTGGCAAGTGCCGCGCCCGACTATAGCGCCTTGTCGAACCGGATGCAGGTGGGGGCTGTCAAAGATGCCGCCGCGCGCACAATGAAACGCTACGCGATGCCCGCGCTGTCCGAGGGTGAGCTGGATATGCTCATGGCGTTTCTGGACGCGTTGGGCGACCCGGCGTCGCTGAACGGGCGCATGGGCGCGCCCGACAGTTTGCCCAGCGGGTTGCAGCCGGACCGGTAAAGCGGCGGGTTATTCCGCCGCCGCGTGTTGCAGCGCGCGCACCCCGATATTGCCCTCGCGCATGGCGCGGATGGCCAGCACCGCCGCGTGGCTGCCCGCCGCGGTGGTGAAATAGGGGATCTTGTCATACAGGGCCACCGCGCGGATTTCGCGGCTGTCCTCGATTGCCTGTGCGCCCTCGGTGGTGTTCAGCACCATGGCAATCTCGCCGCTTTTCAGCAGGTCCACGATGTTGGGACGACCCTCATAGACCTTGTTGACCACCTCGCAGGGCACGTCCTGCGCGGCCAGCCAGTCGGCGGTGCCGCGCGTGGCGACGATGGCAAAGCCCATCTCGACCAGCAATTGGGCGGCCTCGATCATCATCGGGCCCTTGTCGTAATCCTTGATCGACAGGAACACCCGGCCGTCGGATGGCAGGTCCACGCCCGCGCCAAGCTGTGCCTTGTAAAACGCGCGGTCAAAGCGCCGCGCCCAGCCCATCACCTCGCCGGTGGAGCGCATTTCCGGCCCAAGAAGCGTGTCGACACCGGGGAAACGCGCGAAGGGCAGCACGGCTTCCTTGACCGAGAACCACGGCGTCTGCGGGTCCGCCAGTGTCATCGGGTCGCCCATCGGCAAAGGTTGCGACGGGTCCACATCGGCGCTGACCGGCGCGCGCTGCGCGAAATTCGACATGGGTTCGCCCGCCATCAGCCGCGCGGCGATGGACGCGATCGCGCTGTCGGTCGCCTTGGCCACGAAGGGCACCGTGCGCGACGCGCGCGGGTTCACTTCCAGCACGTAGATCTCGCCATCCTTGATGGCGAATTGCACGTTCATCAACCCGACCACGTTCAGCCCGCGCGCCATGGCCTCTGTCTGCGCCCGCAGCTCTGCAATGGTCGCGGCGTCCAGCGAGTAGGGCGGCAGGGAACAGGCGCTGTCGCCCGAATGCACGCCCGCTTCCTCGATATGTTGCATGATGCCGGCGACATGGACGTTTTCGCCGTCGCACAGCGCATCGACATCCACCTCGACCGCGCCGACCAGGTAGCTGTCCAACAAAACCGGGTTCTTGCCCGACACGACAACCGCGTCACGGATGTAGCGTTCCAGGTGCGCGTCGTTCTGCACGATTTCCATCGCGCGCCCGCCCAGAACGTAGGACGGGCGGATCACCAGCGGATAGCCGACTTGCCGCGCGATTTCGAACGCTTGATCGCGCGACGATGCGATCCCGTTCACCGGCTGGCGCAAACCCAACGTGTTCAGAAGCGCCTGAAACCGTTCGCGGTCCTCTGCAAGGTCGATCGCATCGGGGCTGGTGCCCAGGATCGGGATGCCCGCATCCTGCAGCGCATTGGCCAGCTTCAGCGGCGTCTGCCCGCCGAACTGCACGATCACGCCATGCAGCGTGCCGTTGTCCTGCTCGACGCGCAGAATCTCCAGCACGTGTTCCAGCGTCAGGGGTTCGAAATACAGCCGGTCGGACGTGTCGTAATCGGTGCTGACCGTCTCGGGGTTGCAGTTTATCATGATGGTTTCATAGCCGACATCCGTCAGCGCGAAACAGGCGTGGCAGCAGCAATAGTCGAACTCTATCCCTTGCCCGATCCGGTTGGGGCCGCCGCCCAGAATGACCACCTTCTTGCGGTCGGACGGGCGCGCTTCGCATTCGGCATCGCCCATGACCGGGGTTTCATAGGTCGAATACATGTAGGGGGTCTGCGCTTCGAATTCGGCGGCGCAGGTGTCGATCCGCTTGAACACCGCATTCACGCCCAGATTGCGGCGCGCGCGGCGGACCTGGTCTTCGTCGCGGCCGGTCAGGGCGGCAAGCCGGGCGTCGGTGAACCCCATCATCTTGGCCTCGCGCAGCCCTTCGGCGCTGACGGGCAGCCCGGCTTTGCGGATGCGCGCTTCGGTGTCGATAATCTCGCGGATGCGGGACAGGAACCACGGGTCGAACGACGTGGCGGCCTGGATCTCGTCATCCGCCAGCCCTTCGCGCATGGCCTGCGCGATCAGCCGCAAGCGGTCGGGCGTCTGCGCGCTGATGGCCTTTATGATCGCCGCCCGGTCGGGCGCGCCGGGAATGGCGATCTCGTCGAAACCGCTCAGGCCCGTTTCCATGCTGGACAAGGCTTTTTGCAGGGACTCGTGGAAGGTTCGGCCAATCGCCATCGCCTCGCCCACCGATTTCATGGCGGTGGTCAGTTCGGGCGTGGACCCGGCGAACTTTTCAAAAGCGAACCTTGGGATTTTCGTGACCACGTAATCTATGGTCGGCTCGAAGCTGGCGGGTGTCACTTTCGTGATATCGTTGTCCAGTTCGTCCAGCGTGTAGCCGACCGCCAGTTTTGCCGCGATCTTGGCAATCGGAAAGCCCGTGGCCTTCGACGCCAGTGCCGAGGACCGCGACACGCGCGGGTTCATCTCGATGACCACCATGCGCCCATCGGCGGGGTTGATCGCCCATTGCACGTTCGACCCGCCGGTCTCGACGCCAATCTCGCGC
>JAAAPG010000295.1 GCA_009908405.1 Alphaproteobacteria bacterium
GCTCTGGCGAAAGCGCTTGGCGTGTCGTCCGACGCGTTGGTCGAGGATAGCGACGCGCGCCTTGTCGAGGGCGCGCGCGCGGCGGCCCTGCGCTCTGACACCGACCTGGGAGAGCTAGAGCGCATTGACGAGCTGATCGGGCGCTTTCCGGGCTGGGCCAAGGTATTGGCCGACACCCATGCCCGCGTCGAAGGGCTGGAGCGCGTGGTCGAGCAACTGAGCGATCGCATGACCCATGACCCGTATCTGGGCGACGCGCTGCACGAGATCATCTCTGCCGTGACATCGGTGCAATCGACCGCCGCCATCCTGAATGATGACGAGGCGCTCGCCCCCGAATGGCAGGACCGGTTTCACCACAACATCCTGGCCGATTCCGGGCGTCTGGCCGAAGGCGCAGTGGCCTTGGTGAATTATATCGACAGCGCGAAAACCGGGGAAACCGGGATCGCCGCGCCCCAGGAAGAGGTCGAGGCCTGGCTGGCCCGGACGGGCCATTGCCCCGACTTTATCGAACGCGCGTCGCTGGACGGGGTGGACGCCTACCTGGCCGAACAGGTCGATCTGGCGTCGAACGCATCGCGACAGCTTGCGGCACTCTGGCTTGCGCAAATGCAAGCCGACGCCCGCGCCATACCCCAGCACGCATTGCGCGCGGCGCTGGCGACGCATGGTCTGGCCCCGGACATGTTGGCGCAGCATTTCGGATGCGGGATCGACATGGTGTTGCGGCGTCTTGCGCATGTGCCGCCCGCGTTTCGTGCCGAAGCCGGTTTGCCGTCGCTTGGCTTGGTGATTTGCGACATGTCGGGAACGCTGTTGTTTCGCCGCCCGCTGGACGGGTTTCCCTTTCCCAGGTTCGGCGGCGGCTGTCCTCTCTGGCCCTTGTATCAGGCGCTGCGCCAGCCGCATGTGCCGCTGTGTGCCGATCTGATAACCGCCGGGCGCATGGGGCGGCGTTTCAAGGCCTTCGCGATCGCCTGTGTTTCCAGCTCGGCCCGGATTGATCTGCCGGCGGTCATCCGCGCAACGATGTTGCTGGTGCCCGATGACGGGCCGACCCAGGACGCCAGTGCCACGCCCGTCGGGGTCAGTTGCCGCACCTGTCCGCAACTGGACTGCGCGGCGCGGCGCGAACCCTCGATACTGGCGACGGGCGGGTAGGATATCTGCGGCTTTGACAGAATTGCCATAATGCTGAATAAAGTACGGGCGCCGCGTCGGGAGGAGCGTTGACGCAAGCGCGGATGATGGCCGCGTGCGAGTCTCGCACGCGGCAGCTGCCGAGCAACTGGCCTTGGACCGGGAGGGGGTGGCCTGTGGTGCAAAAGCGAGTGCTGGTGATCGAAGACGAACCGAATATCTCGGAAGCGATCCGTTTCATCCTGACCCGCAACGGCTGGCAGGTCGAGGTCGAGGCAGACGGGATGGCGGCGCTGTCGCGCCTGCGGACGGCCCCGCCGGATGCGCTGATCCTCGACCTGATGTTGCCGGATATGGACGGGTTCGAGGTATTGCGCAGCCTGCGGGCCGAAGGGCCGACGCGCGAGCTGCCGGTGCTGATGCTGACCGCGCGGGGGCAGAATGCGGATCGTGACCTGGCGGCCCGGCTGGGGGTGACACGGTTCATGACCAAACCCTTTGCCAATGCGGATGTCATCGCCGCCCTGCAAGACATGGTGGCGCCATGAAACCGCCCTCGGCACTGCCCTTTCTGGCGCGCGAAACCTACCGGCTGCGCCGCCTGATGGATGCGGCGCGTTTCCTGCCAGTCTTCGGCTTCGTGTTGTTACTGCTGCCGCTGATGCGCGCGGATCCGCAAACCGGAACGACCTCTGCGGCGGGCGAGGCGGTCTACCTGTTTCTTGTCTGGCCCGCGCTTATCCTTGGCACGTTCCTGATGTCGCGGGGCTTGCGCAAGGCGTTCGATCCGTCCCCCCCGCCCGCTGCGACAGCGCCCCTGGTTCCGCAGCGCGCGGCAGACCCCGACGCGGCCCGCAAGGACTAGCGCAAATGTCCTTCAATCTTCTGGTGCTGACCTGCCTTGGCTACGTGGCGCTGCTGTTTGCCGTGGCCTCGCTGGCAGAGCGCAGCGCCGAGGAAGGGCGGGCCGGCTGGCTGCGATCCCCGTTGGTCTACACGTTGTCGCTGTCGGTCTATTGCACGGCCTGGACCTTTTACGGCGCGGTCGGTTATGCCGCGCGTTCGGGGCTGGAATTCATGACGATCTACCTGGGCCCCACGCTGGTCTTCGTGGGCTGGTGGGTAATCCTGCGCAAGCTGGTGCGCATTGGCCGGGAAAACCGCGTCACGTCCATCGCCGATTTCATCTCGTCGCGCTACGGCAAGTCGAACCTGCTGGGCGTGATCGTGACCTTGCTGTGCATATCGGCGGGCACGCCCTACATCGCGCTGCAACTGCAATCCATCGCGCAGTCCTTCACCGTCTTTGTAACCGATCTGGACAGCGCGCCGGTGGCGGGCGACCGCACGCTGATCGCGCTTTGGGTGGCGATTGGACTGGCGTTTTTCACCATCGTGTTCGGCACCCGCAACCTGGACGCAAATGAACAACACCACGGGGTCGTGACCGCCATCGCGCTGGAAGCCGTGGTCAAGCTGGTCGCACTTCTGGCGGTGGGCATTTTCGTGGTCTGGGGCGTGGCGGGCGGCCCGGCGGATGTGCTGGCCCGGATCGACGCGCAGGCCTTGCCCGACTGGCAGGTCCAGCCGGGGCGCTGGACCGGGCTGATCCTGCTGTCGGCGATCGCCATCATCTGCTTGCCGCGCATGTTCCAGGTGCTGGTGGTCGAGAATGTCGATGACAAGCATCTGGCCACGGCAAGCTGGGCCTTTCCGACCTACCTGTTCGCCATCAGCCTGTTCGTGTTGCCGATTGCCGTCCTCGGGATGGAACGGATGCCGCCGGGTTCGAACCCCGACATGTTCGTGATGACCCTGCCGCTGGCGCTGGGCCGCGACGATCTGGCGTTGCTGGCCTTTCTGGGCGGGTTCTCGGCGGCCACGTCCATGGTGATCGTGGCGTCACTGGCGCTGGCCACGATGGTGTCGAACCATATCGTGGTGCCCCTGTGGCTGCGCTTGCGCGCCGCGCAGGGGCAGGACACGGGCGATATGCGCTTGCTGGTCCTGAACGTGCGGCGGCTGTCGATCAGCATCGTCCTGGGATTCGGCTATCTTTACTACGTGCTGTCGGGCGGGTCCGAGGCGTTGGCCGCCATCGGCCTGATCGCTTTTGTCGGGGTCGCGCAAATCCTGCCCGCGCTGTTGGGCGCGCTGTTCTGGCGCGGGGCCAGCCGCACGGGCGCGGCCCTTGGCCTGTCGGTGGGTGCAGCGCTTTGGGCCTACACGCTGCTGTTGCCCAGTTTCGGCGCAGGGGTGATCCTGCCCGCACAGGTCATGAATGATGGGCTGCTCGGCCTGTCCTGGCTGCGTCCCTACGGCCTGTTCGGATTGACGACGCTCGACCCGCTGCTGCATGCGCTGTTCTGGTCGCTCCTGGTTAACGTGCTCGCCTTTTGCCTTGGGTCTTTCCTCAGCTTTCCCAGCCCGATCGAACGGGTTCAGGGTGCGCTTTTTGTGAATGTGTATGACCGCCCTGGTCCGGCGCGCAGCTGGTCGCGCCCCTTGGCGCAGGCCGAAGACCTGTTGCCCATGGCGCAGCGCATCATCGGTGCGACATCGGCGCAGACGTTCTTCCAGGCGCAGGCCTCCGCACAGGGCAAGGACGGGTTTTTGCCCGATATCACGCCCGAATTCCTGGAAGCGCTGGAACTGAAACTCGCGGGATCGGTTGGCGCGGCAACAGCCCATGCCATGATCGCGCAATCAGCCGGCACCGCGGTGGTGTCGGTCGAGGATCTGATGGCGGTCGCGTCCGAAACCGCGCAGATCATGGAATATTCCAGCCAGCTTGAAGCGCAATCCGAAGAACTCTCGCGCACCGCCCGCAAGCTGCGCGAGGCCAATGACAAGCTGCGCAAACTGTCGGTTCAGAAAGACGCCTTCCTGTCGCAGATCAGCCATGAATTGCGCACGCCCATGACCTCGATCCGCGCGTTTTCCGAGATCATGATGGACGCCGACAGCCTGTCACCCGAAGAGCAGGCGCATTTCGCACAAGTCATCCACGACGAATCCATCCGCCTGACCCGGCTGCTCGATGACCTGCTGGACCTGAGCGTGCTGGAACACGGACAGGTGCAGCTCGATATCGCGCCCGCCAACCTGCGCAAACTGCTCGACCAGGCGGTGACATCGTCGAAATCGGTGCAGGCGGACCGGCATTTTCGCGTTTTGCGCTCACGCGACGAAGAAGAGGTGATGATCACGACCGATGGCGGACGCCTGACCCAGGTCTTTATCAATATCCTGTCGAACGCGCGCAAATACTGCACCAGCGACACGCCCGAAATCCACATTCAGGTGCGGCAGGTGCAGGACCGGGTAGAGATCGATTTCACCGATAACGGGGCCGGGATTCCGACCGCGAACCAGGCGCTTATCTTCGAGAAATTCGCGCGGCTGACGGATTCGCTGCAAGCGGGCGGTGCCGGGTTGGGCTTGGCGATCTGCCGGGAGATCATGCACAATCTGGACGGGGACATCGTCTATGTGCCGGGGCAGGGGGGCGCGTCGTTCCGGGTCAGCTTCGCGCGCATTCTGACAACCCGCGCGGCGCGGCGCGAGGCTGCGGAGTAACACTGTGATGCGCCGCGTTCATGCGCATTCACGCGACACGCGCCTTCCTTCCACGCGACACGCGCTAACCCAACATGCGTCCGACCATCTCATCCATATCGCGGCTACACTCCGGGCGGTCGCGAATGCGTTCCAGTTCGGCCCTGATAAGCGCCTGCCGATCCGTGTCATAGCGCGACCACGTCTCGAACACCGTTGACACGCGGGCGGCGGCTTGCGGGTTCGCGCCGTCCAGCCGGATCAGCCAATCGGCGACCAGCCTGTAGCCTGCACCGTCCTTGCGGTGAAACCCCGCCGGATGCGCGCCCAAGGCCCCGATCACGGCGCGGAACCGGTTGGGGTTCTTCCAGTCGAACGCGGCGTGCCCGGTCAGGGCCGTGGCGATTTCGGTCGCGCGCTCGGGATTGGCGAACGTCACCTGCGCGCCGAACCACTTGTCCATCACCAGCCGGTCGCCCTGCCATTGGCGATGGAATTGCGCGCCTTCGGCCGCCCCTTCGCCCACGGCCAGAAGGGCGGTCCATGCGCCGAATTGTTCGGTCATGTTGTCGGCCTGCGCGAAAATCGCGCGCGCCGCTGCGCCGCCATCGGCATGGGCCAGTAGCGCCGCCGCGGCCAGCCGCAGCGCCCGGCGGCCCGCGTCGCGCGCATCGGGGCTGTAGGGGCCGGGGGTTGCCATGGCATCAACCACGCGCGCCAGATCGGGGGCCAGCGCGTCCGCCAGCAGACGCAGTGCGCGGCCACGCGCGGCATGAATTGCATCCGGGTCGGGCGTTTCGCCGATAGCGTGCAGGCTTTGCGCCAATTCATCCTCGCCCGGCAAGCGCAGC
>JAAAPG010000048.1 GCA_009908405.1 Alphaproteobacteria bacterium
GCGCATTCCTGCGCAGGCGGGCATGAGCTGTGCCAGGTCGTGCAGCGTGGCGGGCAGGGTGTTCTTGCCGATGAACGGCACGCCGGTGGCGAACACGCAATCCGACATCGTGCCCCGGTTCGACACCCGCAGGCGGGTGCCGTTCATGAAGCTGCCCATGCCTTTCTCGGCGATATACAGCTCGTCCTTGGCCGGGTCGAAGATCACGCCCGCGACGATTTCGCCCTTGAATTCCAGCGCGATGGACACCGCCCAATGCGGCATCCCGTGCAGGAAATTGGTGGTGCCGTCCAGCGGGTCCACGATCCAGCGGCGGGTGGGATCCTTGCCCTCGACCGGGTCCGATTCCTCGCCCAGCCAGCCGTAATTCGGGCGCGCCTCTGTCAGGATTTCGCGGATCGCGGCTTCGGCGGCAATATCGGCGCGCGACACGAAATCGCCCGCCGCTTTGGACGACACTTGCAGGTTCTCGACCTCGCGGAAGTCCTTGACCAGCAAACGCCCGGCTTTGCGCGCGGCTTGAATCATGACGTTGAGATTGGCGCTGCCTTGCATGTCGTCTGCTCCGCTAAAGGGGTCAGCGCGCGCCTTACACCGCTTGCGCGGGGAAGGAAAGCCTTATGCCAGCGGCACCACGCAATCGCAGATGCGCAACCGCACGCGCGCGCCGACTTCGATTGTCGCCCCCGCGCCGGAAATCACCTGCATGCAGCGTTCGCCTTCCTGCACCCAGTAAAGCTGATCATGGCCCCGGAACTCGCGTCCCACCACCGACGCGGGGCCGTCCGGGTCGGCTTCCAGCATGATCTGTTCGGGCCGCACCGACAGCGTGACCGCGCCATTGGCCGCACGCGACAAGGGCAGGTTGCCGAATTCAGTCGCGGCTTCCATGCCGCTGGCATTGCCTGTCAGGATGTTCGACCGCCCGATGAAGGACGCCACGAAGGCCGAGACCGGGTAGCGGTAAATTTCGTCCGGGGTGCCGATCTGAACGATCCGACCGGCATCCATCACCGCAATGCGGTCGGCGACGGCCATCGCCTCTTCCTGGTCATGCGTGACGATAATCCCCGCCGCGCCGGTTTGCTTGAGCAGCTTGCGCACTTCCTGGCGGGTGTCCACGCGCATCGCGGCGTCAAGGTTGGAAAACGGCTCGTCCATCAGCACCAGCGGCGGGGCCATGGCCAGCGTGCGCGCCAGCGCCACGCGCTGCTGTTGCCCGCCCGACAATTCATGCGGGCGCCGCGCCGCCAGCCCCTCCAGCCCGACCATGCGCAGCATTTCCTCGGCGCGGGCGGCGGCCTGTGCGCGGGGCAGCTTGCGCAGCCCGAATTTCACGTTGTCGCGCACCGTCAGATGCGGGAATAGCGCGTAATCCTGGAACACGAACCCGATGCCGCGCGCTTCCGGGGCGGCATGGGTAATGTCCTGCCCGCGCAGGGTGACATGGCCGTCATCCGGCGCCTCGAACCCCGCGATCATGCGCAGCGTCGTGGTCTTGCCACAGCCCGACGGGCCAAGCAGCGCCAGCATCTCGCCCGTGCCCAGGTCGAAACTGGCGCGTTCGACCGCCGGGGCGTCGCCCGCCGCGAAGCGTTTGCGCAGCCGGTCCACCGTCAGCAGCACGTCCTTGGGGGCGGGGCGAAAGCCCATCGGCGTGGCATCCGCCGGCATCTTGAAGCTGAGCGATTTCGGCAGCGTGTTCATGTCCCGACACTCCTTGCGAAGGAGAAACCCTAGCGCGATACTCGGATATGCCGAACGCGCGCCCGCGTCAACCGCGGCGAAAGGGCATTGCCCGTGTCGACCGCCCCGGCCATACTGCGCGGGAAATGAACCCAAAGGGGCCGCATGACCCATCCGCACAACCCCGCGACACCGCTGGACACCGCCGTGTTCCACGGCGTCAACCGCCCCGCCGCCGCGCGCCGCGCCACCAGCCTGACCGCGCGCCGGTCCATCAAGGGCGCGCACCAGGCGGCGTGGCTGCTGAACGCGATTGCCTGCATGGACCTGACCACGCTGGCAGGCGATGACACGCCCGACCGCGTGCGCAGGCTGTGCGGCAAGGCGCGGCGCCCCTTGGCCGACCCTGTCGTGGCGGGGCTGGGCTTGGCGGATATGCCGACGACCGGGGCGGTCTGCGTGTATCCCACCATGGTCGCCGCGGCGGTGGCGGCGCTGGAGGGCAGCGATATCCCCGTGGCCTCTGTCGCGACGGGGTTCCCGGCGGGTCTGATGCCCCTGGACCTGCGCTTGGCCGAAATTCGTTATGCCGTGGACCAAGGCGCGCGGGAAATCGACATCGTCATCACCCGCGCGCATGTGCTGGGGGGCGACTGGGCCGCGCTGTATGACGAGATTGTCGCGATGAAGGACGCTTGCGGCACCGCGCATATGAAAGCCATTCTGGCAACAGGCGATCTGGTCACGCTTTCGAACGTTTACGCCGCGTCCATGGTCGCGATGCAGGCAGGGGCGGATTTCATCAAGACCTCGACCGGCAAGGAAGGCGTGAACGCAACCTTGCCCGTGGGCCTGACCATGTGCCGCGCCATTCGCGACCACCGCGCCGCCACCGGCCATGTCGTGGGGTTCAAGCCTGCGGGCGGCATGAAGAGTGCCAAGGATGCGCTGAACTGGCAAATCCTGATGGCCGAGGAGCTGGGCCGCGACTGGCTGCGCCCCGGCTTGTTCCGGCTGGGCGCGTCGTCCATGCTGGGCGATATCGAACGCCAGTTGGAGCACCATGTCACCGGGCGCTATGCCGCCAGCCACCGCCACGCGCTGGCGTAAGAGGGTAGAATGACCACGATACCGGAGATCCTCGACACCATGGCCTATGGTCCCGCCCCTGAAAGCACCGCTGCCGCCCGCGACTGGCTGGCGCGCGGACCGTTTGGCCTGTTCATCGGCGGCAGTTTCACCGCGCCGGATGACCTGTTCGATGTGCGCGACCCGGCCCGCGACACGGTGCTGGCGCAGGTCACGCACGCCACGGAGGCCGATGTGGACGCCGCCGTGCAAGCCGCGCGTGCCGCGCAACCGGCATGGGAGGCGGACCCGGCCCTGCGCGCGCGTGTGCTTTACGCGCTGGCGCGGCAGGTGCAAAAGCGCGAGCGGCTGTTCGCCGTGCTGGAATCGCTGGACAATGGCAAACCCATCCGCGAAACCCGCGACATAGATATTCCCTTGGTCGCGCGCCATTTCTACCACCACGCGGGCTGGGCGACGCTTTTGGCCGACGAATTCCCCAATGCCCGCGCGCATGGGGTTTGCGGCCAGATCATCCCGTGGAACTTTCCGTTGCTGATGCTGGCGTGGAAAGTCGCGCCCGCGCTTGCGGCGGGCAATACCGTGGTGCTGAAACCCGCCGAGGATACCCCGCTGACCGCGCTTTTATTCGCCAAGATATGTCAGGAAGCAGGCGTGCCGCCCGGTGTCGTGAACATTGTCACCGGCGACGGGGCGACCGGTGCGGCGATTGTCGCGCATGACGGCGTCGATAAAATTGCTTTCACCGGCTCGACCGAAGTGGGGCAGTCCATCCGCCGCGCGACGGCTGGCAGCGGCAAGGCGCTGACGCTGGAACTTGGCGGCAAATCGCCCTTCATCGTGATGCCGGATGCCGATCTGGATGCCGCGGTCGAAGGCGTGGTCGATGCGGTCTGGTTCAACCAGGGCGAGGTCTGCTGTGCGGGCACCCGCATTCTGGTGGCGGAAAGCGTGGCAGAAACCTTTCGTAACCGTCTGATTGCGCGCATGAAAACGCTGCGCGTGGGCGATCCGTTGGACAAATCCACCGACATTGGCGCCATCGTGAGTCCCGCTCAACTGGCCCGCATTCGCGATTTGGTCGCAAAGGGCGTGGCGGCGGGGGCTGTTGTGCATGAAGGCACCGCCCCCGACGGCTGCTTCTGCCCGCCGATCCTGCTGGATAAAGTATCGCCCGCAAACCCTTGTGTTTCCGAAGAAATATTCGGTCCGGTTGTCACGCTGCAAAGCTTCCGCACCCCGCCAGAGGCGATAGAGCTGGCCAATGCCACCCGCTACGGGCTGGCGGCCAGCATCTGGTCGGAAAATCTGACCGTGGCCATGGACTTGGCGGCGCAAGTCAAAGCGGGCGTGGTCTGGATTAACGCCACCAACATGTTCGACGCCAACGCGCCTTTTGGCGGCATGCGCGCGTCGGGCTTTGGCCGCGAGGGCGCGCGCGAGGGGATGACGGCGTATCTGCGCAAAGGGCAACCTGCGCAGGGGGCCGCGCCCGGCGTGATCGACGCATCTCCTGCCACCGGCACGCCCGACGGGCTGGACCGCACCCACAAGCTGTATATCGGCGGCGCGCAGAAACGCGCGGATGGCGGCGCAAGCTGGTCGGTCATGTCGGGCGACACGCGTCTTGGCCATGCGCCGCTCGGCAACCGCAAGGATATCCGCAACGCGGTCGACGCCGCGCACAAGGCCGGCGGTTGGACAAAGATGAGCGGGCATCAGCGCGCGCAGGTGCTGTATTTCCTGGCCGAGACGCTGGACCACCACCGCGACGGGCTTGATACCTTGGTCCCGATGGAAGAAATCGACGCCGGTATTGCGTGCACGATGTATTACGCCGCTTGGGCTGACAAGCTGTCGGGGGCGGTGCACAACACCCAAAGCGCGCATGTGACGCTGGCCATGCGCGAGGCGTTTGGCGTGGTGGGCCTGATCTGCCCGGAAGAAACCCCGCTTCTGGGTGCACTGTCGCTGATCCTGCCAGCAATGGCCATGGGAAATCGGGTGGTGGTCGTGCCGTCACAGGCCAACCCCTTGGCCGCGCTGGAATTGGGGCCGATGCTGGGCGCGTCGGATGTGCCGGGGGGGGTGGTCAATATCGTGTCAGGGCCGGTGGCGGACTTGGCGAAAACGCTTGCGGGCCATGACGATGTGGCCGCCTTGGCCTGTGCGCAACCGAGCGTGGCGCAGATGGTCGAACATGAAAGCGCTGGCAATCTGAAACCCGTCTGGAACGCTCCAGAGGGGCAGGGGCGCGACTGGCTGGACGCGATGGTGCAGGTCAAGACGATCTGGGTGCCCTACGGCGCCTGAAGGGCAGGGTGCGTGCGAGCACGCACCCTACGACAGCTCCGCAAGTGGAGCTTGTCAGAAACGCGCGGTGAGAAACTCGCGGAACGCGGCTTGCGCCCCCGCATTCGCGCTTTCATCGAAATCGCGCGAGCCGGGCACGGTGAAGGAATGCCGCGCGCCGCCGAAAATACGCGCTTCATGCGGCACTTCTGCGGCTTGCAACTCGTCCATCAGGGCCGCCAGATCGGCCATGCCCGACACCGGATCGGCAGAGCCATGCAGCACCATCACCGGCGCGGGCGTGGCGCTGTAATCCTGCCCCTCTGGCGTGCCCAAGCCACCATGGAAGCTGACGAAGCCCGCCATGTCCAGCCCGGCGCGGGCGGCTTCCAGCACCGCCGCGCCGCCAAAGCAATAGCCCGCGATCACCATGTCGGTGGCCTGCTCCAGCCCCGCGGCCGCCTCTGCCCCGGCGGCAATG
>JAAAPG010000191.1 GCA_009908405.1 Alphaproteobacteria bacterium
GAGCAGCCAGGTAGCTCGTCAGGCTCATAACCTGAAGGTCACAGGTTCAAATCCTGTCCCCGCAACCAAATAATCACATCATATCAGATAGTTGGAACCCGACCTAAACAGTCGGGGTTCACGCGTTGCAATTCATGTCAACGCCACGTCACTGTTTGGCGAGTCGCTGTTGATTTCCGTTGAGAATTGACCCGGTATGCTGCCAAATTCTCACTGAGAATTGACCCATGTGAACCCCTTTCCCTGACGGATTGTGTCGGGGAGATATGGAGTGATCGACATGGGATTCTTGAGCGTCATCCGACGTTGGGCCTTGCGTGACAAGATGCCCAGTCGCGAGATCGCCAGGCGCACGGGCCTGTCTCGCAACACCATCAGGAAGTCCCTGCGCGATGGCGCAGTGGAGCCGAAGTTCAAGACACCGCCGCGGGCCAGCAAACTGGATCCTTATGCGGATCGGCTATCGGCGTGGCTGCTGGCGCAGACGCGCAAGCCCCGCAAAGACCGCCGCAGCGTGAAGCAGATGCACGCGGACCTTGTGAAGCTCGGTTATGACGGGTCCTACGGACGCGTTGCAGCTTTTGCCCGCGCCTGGCGCGCAACACGGCACATTGCTGAGCAGACGACGGGGCGCGGCACCTATGTTCCACTGATCTTCCATCCCGGAGAAGCTTTCCAGTTCGACTGGACCGAGGACCGGGCCACCATTGCCCGGCTCAATCGCGGATGTCTGGGAGGCTGAGACGCCGACGCTAATGACGCTTCCGCCCGCCTTCGACGCGTTCGTCGAGCCAAGGCAAACGCGTCTCCCCAACATGCCTGGTGTCCTGCGAGCGCAACCGCTAAAGCGTGCCCGCCAGCTTCGCAAACCGTCCTGTCAGCCTGCATGTCGACCCGGATCGGTTGGTCTTCGGCAATGCCAAGATGACGACCACGCCTCGATCGCCTGACCCACCGCTGCCACATCCTCGAGACCGGAAACGACAGCTACCGCTTCAAGGCCAGCTCCGAGGCCGCCAAGAAAAAGCCAAAGGAGGCACCCGCATCGACCAAAACCTGACCGCTGATAAACCTACTCAGCCGGGTCAAAGCTCGGTGAAAATACCGGGTCAGTTCGCAACGGAAATCAACAGGCTTCCTCTAAAACGGCCCTTCGTGCCATCTGTGGCGCTCGGCTGAAACTGCTGGTGCTCGAATTCGTAATTTCGATCTGGTCAACCGGACGAGATTAGATGATCTCGCTCTCGGGCAAGAACCGTTGGGTGAGAACCGTTTCCTGCATCTGCATCAAACGGTGCGCGTTTTTCATATGTTCAGACATGATGTGTCGGGCCGCGACAGCGTCGCCCATGCGCAAGGCCGCAATCAATCGGGATTGGTAATCAAGCCCTGACGACCACAGCTCCCGGTTCGGTTGAGCATACAGACGGCGCGAAACAGTGATTTCGGCCAGCATGTTGGCGGTAAACCGGATCAGGAAACGCAGCAGCGGGTTGCCCGATATTTCGGCTAGAAGCGCATGGAATCTCAGGGACTCAACATGCTGCTCACGCTCTTCCTCGGCGGTGCGAGCCGGTTCGGCGTAACAGGCCATGACATCTTGCAGCGTAGCAAGCTGGCCATCGTTCAGGCGGCCTGCAAGGCTTGCGGCCAGTTCAGGTTCCAGCGCCTGCCGGATTTGGTAAACATCGTCGATGGTCAGGTGCTCGAAGTAGAAGTAGTTCCCCAACAGCGCCATGGCCCGCTCTTCGGACACCTGATGCACAAAGACGCCACCGCCCGGCCCGGTGCGTGACTTTACCAACCCTTGAGCTTCCAGAATGCGAATGGCTTCGCGAATCGTGCCCTTGGCCATGCCAAAACGTGTAATCAGTTCCAGTTCCGAAGGCAGGCGATGACCTGGCCCCCATCCATTCGCCACGACCCAGGATTTGATCGCCTCGGCCACTTGTTGCGGTCGAGACAGGCGTTCAGGGATCGAGGGGGTGGTGGCAGGCGGCAAACTGGTCTCCTTCTATCACGCGCAAGCGCGGCACTTCGACGCGGCACATGTCCGACGCGCGCGGACAGCGCCCGGCGAAGGCACAGCCCGGCGGCGGGTTCAGCGGGTCCGGCAATTCGCCCGATTGTGCGCCACCGAGGGGCCTGCCCACAACCGGCGCCGAGCCCGCCAGAAGCTTGGTATAGGGATGGCGCGGCGCTGCAAAGACCTTTTCGGCGGGGCCGGTTTCCACGACCGACCCGAAATACAGCACCGCGATGCGGTCGCTGACCGCCTCGACCACGGCAAGGTCATGGCTGATGAACAGATAGGTCAGGTTGAATTCGGCTTTCAGATGGGCCAGCAGGTTCAGCACCTGTGCCTGCACCGACACATCCAGCGCCGAGACAGGTTCATCAAGGATCACGATGCGCGGGCTGGCCGCGAGTGCGCGCGCAATCCCGATGCGCTGCGCCTGGCCGCCGGAAAATTCATGCGGATAGCGGGTCAGGAATTCAGGCCGCAGATTGACCGCGTCGAACAATTCCGCAACGCGGTCATTCAGGGCGTTGCCGCTTAACCCATGCAACAGGCGCAACGGCGCTTCCATGATCTGCCGGATCGTCTTGCGCGGGTTCAGGCTGGAAACCGGGTCCTGAAACACATACTGGATCAACCGCCCGAAGGCCGCCGGATCGGCGCGATCCAGTGCGCGGCCCTCGATTTCAATGCTGCCCGATGTGGGCGGGGTCAGCCCCACCAGCATCCGCGCAAGGGTGGATTTCCCGCAGCCGGATTCGCCGACAATGCCCAACGTTTCCCCAGACTGAACGGTCAGCGATACGGGATGCACCGCATGAACCTGTGCGCGCGGCGGGCCGATCACGCGTTTGCCGATGTCGAATGTCTTGGCCAGATCGGTGGTTTTCAGTGCAACGCTCATGATGCCCCCTCCGGATACAGGCAGCGCACTTTGCGCGCATCGCCTGACAGCTCGATGTCCGATGCCCGGCAAGCCGCTTGCGCCTTGTCGCAGCGCGGTGCAAACGCGCAGCCCGCGGGCAGATCATCCACCGCCGGGGGCAACCCCGGAATGGCCGCCAGTTCGCGCTGGCCGCCCCCCAATTCGGGCACACAGGCAATCAGCCGGGCCGTATAGGGATGCGCAGGCGCGGCCAGCACCTCGGCTGTATCGCCGGTTTCCACGATGCGCCCGCCATACATGACCGCCACACGGTCGCAAAGCTGGCCGACAACGCCGAAATCATGGGTGATGAACAAGATCGCAAGCCCCCGATCCCGCCGCAAATCCGAGAGCAGCGCCAGGATTTGAGCCTGCACTGTCACATCCAGCGCGGTGGTTGGTTCATCCGCGATGATGATGTCGGGATCATTGGCCAGCGCCATGGCAATGCCGACGCGCTGGCGCATACCGCCCGACAGCTCATGCGGATGGGCGCGCGCGCGGGCGGCGGCGTTGGGAATGCGCACATCCTCCAGCAGCTTGACCGCGCGTTTATGCGCCTCGGCGTGGCTGACGGGGTCATGCACGCGGATCGCTTCGATCAACTGATCGCCGATGCGGTAAAGCGGGTGCAGGGTCGAGAGGGGATCCTGAAAGATGTAGGCGACCTTGCGTCCGCGCAAGGACCGCAGCACCTCATAGGGCGCACCGATCAGGTCTTGGCCGTTCAGCCGGACAGCACCCCCGGGTGATCACACCGGGCGGGGAAGCGACAAGCCCCATCACCGACAGCGCCGTGACCGATTTGCCCGAACCGCTCTCACCGATCAGCCCCAGACATTCGCCGGGTTTCAGGTCCAGCGACACCTTGTTGACCGCCTTGTAGACACGCTTGCCGACATGGAATTGCGTTTCCAGGTCGTCAATGCGCAGCAACCCGTCGCCCTTGGACGCAGGCGCCTCAGTGCGTTCTACCCGCGTCGTGGCCATGGGCCGCGCCAACGCGCCAGAGCGCAGGCGCGGGTCAAGCGCGTCGCGAATGCCGTCGCCCAAAAGGTTCACCGACATCACGATCAGCAGGATCATCACCCCCGGCACGATGGATGTATGCGGGGCCGTGATCAGCGCCGAGCGCGCCTCGCCCAGCATCGACCCAAGATCGGCCTGCGGCGGCTGGCTGCCAAGGCCAAGGAAAGACAGCCCCGCCGTTTCAAGGATCATCCAGCCGATGGTCGTGGACATGGCAATCACCACGACGGGCACGATATTCGGCACCACCTCGGTCAGTACAATGCGGGGATGCCCCATGCCTGCCAGCTTCGCGGCATCCACGAATTCGCGATGCGCAATGCCCACGGTCACGCCGCGAATGTTGCGCGCGAAAAACGGGATATTCACCACCGCGACCGCGATCAGCGCGTTCAGCAGGCCCGGCCCCAGCACCGCGACAATCGCCAGCGCCAGCAGGATATAGGGAAACGCCATCAGCATATCGACGCCGCGCATCGTCACATTGTCGGTGCGCCCGCCGAAATAGCCCGCGATCACCCCGATTGCCGCGCCCAAAAGCCCCGCGACAAGGGCCGCCGCGAAACCCACCGCCAATGACAGCCGCGTGCCCCACATTAGCCGCGACAGCAGATCGCGGCCCAGATGGTCGGTGCCCAGCAGATGCCCGTCCGACAAGGGGCGCAGGAAACGGTTCGCGGTGTCGGTCTCATTCGGTGCGTGCAAGGGCAGGATGGGCGTCAGCAGCGCCAAGAGCACGATCACGCCAAGCACCACGGCCCCGAAACCGGCCAGCTTGTTGCGAAACAAAAGACGCAAAAACAGGGTCATGCCGTGATCCCCCTCATGTCTTGATACGAGGGTCAAGCAAGGCTTGCGCCACATCGACCACAATGTTGAAGCCCACGTAACAGGCCGCGATGAACACAACGCCGCCCTGCACCAGCAGGATGTCGCGTTTCAGAATGCCATCGACCAGCATCCGCCCCACGCCGGGCCATTGAAACACCATTTCGATATACACCGCGCCGGACAGCACGAAGCCTGCCTGAATGCCCAGCACCGGAATGATGCTGACCATGGCCGCGCGCAGCGCATGGCCCCAGATCACGCGGCGCTCATGCACGCCCTTGGCGCGTGCGGTGCGGATGAAATCCTGCCGCAACACTTCCAGCATCGCGCCGCGCGACAGGCGGGCGATCACGCCGGTGGCCACGACCGACAGCGCCAGCGCGGGCATGGTCAGGTGCCGGATCAGGTCGGGCAGGTCACCGCCGCCCCAGATCGCATACATCCCCGACACCGGAAACCACTGCAACCGCACCGCGAACAGCAGGATCATCATCATGCCAAGGAAAAACGAGGGCACCGAAATGCCAAGGATCACGACAAAGGTAATCGCCTTGTCCGCCAGCCCGTATTGACGCGCGGCAGAAACAACACCGGCCACGATCCCCAGAAGCGAACACAGCACGAAGGCCGTGCCGGCAAGGATCAAGGTCGCCGAAAACCGATCAAGGATCTCGTCCAGGACAGGCCGGTTCAGCGCGAAGGAGCGCCCGAAATCGCCTTGCACCAGATTG
>JAAAPG010000105.1 GCA_009908405.1 Alphaproteobacteria bacterium
GGCTGTGGGTGTGCGGCGAGGCGGCCTCGACCGGCCTGCACGGGGCGAACCGATTGGCGTCGAACGGTGTGCTGGAAGCGTTGGTCTTCGCCCGTGCGTGTGCGGCGGACATATCCACCAAGGTCGACCCGGCAACCGCGCCGCCGGTTGCCCTTGCGTTTGAAGGTCACGGTGTTGCGCCCGACCCCGATGCCGTGACCCAACTGCGTCAGACCATGACTGCGCATGTCGGTGTACGCCGCACCGGCGCGGGTCTGCGCGCGGCGCTGGAGCAGATCGACGCGCTGGACGCCGCGCATCCCGATTGCCCGGACTTTGCCAATATGTGCGCCACAGCCCGCCTGATCGCGGCCAGCGCGTTGGCGCGGCGCGAAAGCCGGGGCGCGCATTGGCGCGATGATTTCCCGGACACCGATCCGGCGCAGGCTGCGCGCAGTTTCATCACCCTCGACCTTGTCACGGAGCGCGCATGACCCAGCCTTTACCCGAATTGTTGCTGGAACCCTTGGTGCGCGCCGCCTTGATAGAGGACCTTGGCCCGAATGGCGACGCCACCACCCGCGCGGTGATCGGACCCGACGTGACCTACAGCGCGCAGTTGAACGCGCGCGAAGCAGGGGTCGTGTCGGGCGTGCAGGCGGCGGTGATCGCGTTCCGGCTGGTCGATCCGGCGCTGAAAGTGTCGGTGCAACACCCGGATGGCGCAAGGGTCGCGCCGGGCGACACGATCCTGACCATCGACGGGGCGGCGGCGTCCATCCTGAGCGCCGAGCGCGTGGCGCTGAACTTCATGGGCCGGTTGACCGGGATCGCCACGTTGACCGCCGCCTTCGTCGCCGAAACCAAGGGCCACAAGGCGCGCATTACCTGCACGCGGAAAACCACGCCGGGCCTGCGGCTGGTGGAAAAGCAGGCGGTGCTGCACGGGGGCGGTAGCCCGCACCGCTACAGCCTGTCCGACGCGATCCTGATCAAGGACAACCATATCGCCGCAGCGGGTGGCGTGCCGCAGGCCTTGCGCACCGCGCGCGACCGCGCGGGCCACATGATGCGGATCGAGATCGAGGTGGATACGCTGGCGCAACTGGAACAGGTTCTGGCCACCGGCGGCGCGGATGTCGTGTTGCTGGACAACATGGACACCGCGACCCTGACGCAAGCTGTGGGCAGGGTCGCTGGCGCGGTTGTGACCGAGGCCTCTGGCAATATGCGGCTGGACCGGATTGCAGAGGTCGCGGCGACAGGGGTAGACTATATTTCTGTCGGGGCGCTGACGCATTCGGCGCAGGTTGTGGACCTGGGGCTTGATTTCTAGGAGCGGATTTGGCGCATCGGGGCAGAACACGCCCCACCCGCCCACCCGCGTGCTCCGCCCCGATGCGCCAAAGGGGGCCAGGTGTCGTTGAGAAAACTTGCCATGATATGCGCACTGGGCGGATTTTGCGGGCCGCAAGCGGTTGTCGCGCATCCGCATATTTTCGTAGAAGCCGGGCTGGAGATCATTTTCGACGCCGACAACCGCCCCGAGGCGCTGCGCATTTCCTGGACCTACGACCCGCTGTTTTCCATGCTGCTTCTGTCCGATATGGGGTTGGATGACGATTTTGACGGGGTCTTGCGCCCCGATGAACGCGCCGAACTGCAAGGCTTCGACATGAATTGGATCGACGATTATCACGGCGACACGCATGTTTCGCAGCGTGGTCGCGCGTTGGAATTGGGCGGACCGGAGCAAAGCACGTCAGATTACGAGGATGGGCGCTTGCACTCGTCGCATCTGCGCAAGCTGATCGCGCGCCCCGACCCCGAACACGCCTGGGAGGTGTCGGTTCATGATCCGAGCTATTACACGCGCTACACACTGTCGGGCGCGCCCGCGTTGACCGGAGCATCGGGCTGCAAGGCCAAGATCATCCCGCCGGACCTTGCCCAGGCCGAAGCGACGCTTCTGGACGAACTGGACAGTTTGGCGGAAACGGGCGTCGATGCCGAAGTGGACTTTCCCGCTGTCGGCGCGCTTTTCGCAGAGACAGTGCGGGTGTCATGCCGCGCGCGGTAGCTTTTGCCGCATTGGCCGCGGCACTCGGGGTCTTGCTGTTCTGGCGTCTGGGCGGGATAGAGCTGGTAGCCGCTTGGGCGCAAGGCGCGCAACGTGCAGCGCAAGGCCAACTGGCCCAAGCCTTGCGCGCCCTGCACGCCGGCGCACCGGGCGCGTTGATAAGCCTGTGGGGACTGTGTTTTGCCTATGGTTTCTTGCACGCCATCGGGCCGGGGCACGGAAAACTGGTAATCGGTGCTTATGGCGCAGGCACTGACATTGGCCTGTCGCGCTTGGCGGGGATCGCCCTGCTTGCAGCTTTCGGGCAGGCCGTGACAGCGATTGCGCTGGTGGGCGCGGGTGCCGGATTGCTGGGGCTGACCCGCGCCGGAATGGAAGACGTCGCGCGTGATTGGATGGATCGTGCCGCCGTGCTGGCGGTGCTGGCCGTGGGAGCGTGGCTGGTCTGGCGCGCTGGACATGCGCTGTATCGGCAGCGCCGTCACGCACAACCGGTGCCGCATGTCTGCGCCAGTTGCGGCCATAGCCATGCGCCCGACCCGGACAAGGTGGCCAAGGCGCGATCTTGGCGCGAGGTCGCGGCGCTTGTCGGGGCCATATCCCTGCGGCCCTGCACGGGAGCCGTGTTCGTGCTGATCCTGACATGGCGGATGGGATTGGTGTGGCAGGGCATCGCCGGCGTTTTGCTGATGGCTCTGGGCACCGGGCTTGTGACCGTGGCTGCCGCCGTTCTGGCCGGGGGTGCGCGACGCGGCGCGCTGGACCTGCCGGGCTTGGCCGGGCTGGCCCCGGTGATGGAGTTCACGGCAGGGATCGCGATCGTCATTTTGGCTTTGAACATGTTAAATTATACCTGATCCATCTTGCCCGCGCGCCGCACTGCCGATACTGGATCGGATATGCCTGCACCCCGCCGTACTTTCAAAGCCGACCTGCGCGCTGTCTTGGCGCTGGGTTTGCCGCTGGCGGGCAGCCATCTTGCGCAATTCATGCTGGCAGTGACCGACACCGTGATGCTTGGGTGGTTTGACGTGGTCCATCTGGCTGCGAGCGTGATCGGGGCGGCGGTGTTCTTCACCATGTTCACGTTCGGCTTGGGCTTTGCCAATGCGGTCATGCCATTGGTGGCAACCGCGAGTGCTTCGGATGACGACGCAGAGGTCCGCCGCACAACCCGCATGGGGCTCTGGCTGTCGGCGGCTTTCGCGTTGGTGGTCTATCCCTTGTTCTGGTTTTCCGGGACGTTTCTGGCCGCGCTGGGGCAGCCACCCGAAGTGGTGCCCTTGGCGCAGGATTACCTGCGCGTGATGGGGATCGCGCTTTTCCCGGCGCTGATCGTGGCGGTGTTGAAGAATTATCTTGCAGCGCTCGGTCGAACGCAGGTCGCGCTGTGGCTGACCGTGGCCGCGGTCTTTTTGAATATTGCACTGAACTGGGTCTTGATCTTCGGCAATCTGGGGTTTCCCGAGATGGGCGTGCGTGGCGCCGCACACGCGTCGATCTGGGTGCAGGTGGCGACTGCGCTGGGGTTGGCTGTCTATTGCGGGCGGGCTGGGGGCTTGCGCCGCTACAGGCTGTTCCAACGCTTCTGGCGTCCGGATTGGCAAGCGATAGGCCAGGTCTGGCGCTTGGGTTGGCCTATCGGCGTGGCGCTGGTGGCGGAAACAGCGCTGTTTTCGGCAGTGGCTATTCTGGTTGGCAGGCTGGGCACCTTGGAATTGGCCGCCCATGGGATCGCGGTCGAGATTTCGGCCGCCATGTTCATGATCCACATGGGGTTTTCCAATGCCGGCACGGTCTTGGTGGGCCGTGCGCGGGGTCGGGGCGATACCGATATGCTGCGCGCCGGGGCGCGTGCGACGATCTTTACCTCCGTATGTTTTGCATTGGTAACCATGGTGGTCTACGTGCTGTTCGGCGGGCAGTTGATCGGGCTGTTTCTGTCACCCGATGAGGTGGCACGCGACCAGATCATCACGCTGGGTGCCGTGCTGATGTTGGTTGCGGCGTTGTTCCAGCTGGCAGACGGCGCGCAAGTGGTGGCGATGGGCCTGCTACGCGGTGTACAGGACACCAAGGTTCCGATGTGGATTGCCGCGTTCAGTTACTGGGGTATCGGTTTTCCAGCGGGGTATCTGTTCGGTCTGGTCCTGAACTGGGGGGCTCCCGGCATCTGGATGGGGCTCGTACTGGGTTTGGGCATGGCGGGCGCGCTTTTGATGCTGCGTTTCTGGTCAGGGCGCGCAGTGGCACGTTAGCCAAGCAAGCGCCCATGCTCGATCTTGGGGCATTTGTTCCAGACCACGCGCAGACCATGCGCATCGGCCCTCTTTGCGGATTGCATGTCCTGGACCCCGATCTGCATCCAGATGGTCTTGAGATCGGGCAGATAGGCGATCGCGCTGCTCACCAGCGCGTCGACTGCTTCCGAGCGCCGAAAGATATCCACCATTTCAACTTCAGGCGGACAATCGGCTAAATTGGCACGTATGGGCTCGCCTTGGAATATTTGCCCTTCCAGACCGGGATTGACCGGGATCACGCGGTAACCATTGGCCACAAGGAAATGCGCCACGCTATGACTGGGGCGTGCCGGATTTGCGGAGAAGCCCACCAGCGCGATGACCCGAGTATCAAGCAGAATATCGCGGATTGTCGCGTCGGAGGCGTTTTGCATAGCCGCATGGTGTCGCGTGGATGCATGGCCTGCAACCGAAAAACGCGCCTGTAAAAAAGGCCCGGCACGAAGGCCGGGCGCAGGTGCGGAACGAGGGACAGTAACAGTGCGACGCGGGTGTTCCGGCCCAGCGCCATATAAGTAATCTGGGCGGCAAAATGCGAGTTTCCAGAAATTCTCGCAAAAAGGTGACAGTGGGGTTTTCCTTGTCAGGCACGCGGCGCCAGAATGCCGACCCCAGTAGATAGAAATCGTCTGGGGAGCGTCACTTGATAATGCAAATATGGTCACGCATGTGGGCTGGAACCGAAATCTTGTAAAGATTTCGGTCCGATTTCTTGATAAGAAATCGGTGTTACGCCGGATGTGAGCCATCGCACCGGCGCGCGGTTGCAGAATATGATGATTTGCCCCGAATTTTCGGCAGCCTGAAAGCCGCGACGATGAACTTCGCGCATGAACAACTCCATTCCAACGAATCGTTCTATGTCGCGCGCTTTGCGGCGGATCACCGCGCCCTGTTGCACCGCCTTCGATGCGAACAGGTCGTGAAGCCAGACTTCTGGCGAGAGTGGGGATCTTTGGTGCTTCATGTCCGCAGTGTTGCAGGCCGTGGTTAAAACTTGATTATCGAATGATGCGGGCCGCTCATTTTTTGCGTCGCTTCACGCCGCCCCGCTGTCCGGGTTT